>JAUNTV010000312.1 GCA_030538515.1 Paracoccus sp. (in: a-proteobacteria) | reverse complement strand
GATCTGTTCATCTATTACCCAAGCCGCCGCCATGTCCCGGCCGGGCTGCGCGTGATGATTGATGCGTTGAAGGCGGGGGGGAGGGCGGATGAAATCTACCGATACACCCCAGCACTGCGATTGTGACCTTAATGAGGGCCCGCCCGCCATTGCTTCAAGGACTGGCCGAATGATCGCACCCTTCACGCGCGGCGCTGAGTCGAGGGCCGGACCCCAATCCGAAGGTGGTGGCGACATAGCGTGGCACAAACGGGCGACTGTCGAAAAGCTGAGAGCCGGGCCAGAGAAGCGGCACCGAGCGCGCAGGAGGAAGCGACAGTCGTGGCGTTCAGGTGCCACATGCTGCTGCCGCCAGGCGACTGCTTTTATGCCCTGCAATCCTCGATACCGCATCTGACGCGCCTGGCCCTGCGTCCTTGCGGCGATCAGATTTTGGGCAATTGCCGGTTGGGCGGGCAGAAATGGCGGATGCCTGACCGGATGGTCTGGTTTTTCGGCCTTACCGGTGCTTTTCAAATGTCATCGCCCGCACCGCCTGAGCAATCTCGATCCGACCCCAAGGGGGATATCGACAAAGGAGGTTTGCGGTGCATCTCGCTCCACATGAAGTTGACAAGCTGACAGTGATCTCGACCGGGCTTCTGGCCCAACGCCGCCTCGCGCGCGGGCTGCGGCTCAGCTATCCCGAGGCGGTCGGCCTGATCACGACCGTGCTTCTGGAACTGATCCGCGACGGGCAGTATTCGGTGCCCGATCTGATGGCCAAAGGCGGCACGATCCTTGGTCTGCGCGAGGTGATGCCGGGCGTCGGGGACATGCTGGGCGAGGTCCATGTCGAAGGCACCTTCCCCGATGGCACCAAGCTGGTCGCGGTGCGCAACCCGATCACGCAGGCGACCGGCGATCTTGCGCTGGCGCTTTACGGCAGCTTTCTGCCGCTGCCCGAGCCTTCGCTTTTCGGCACGCCCGAAGCGGAAACCGCAGGCGCCATCACCACGCCCGGCGATGATCTGGAACTGAACGCGGGCCGCACCGCGGTCACGATCAGCGCCACCAATACCGACAGCCGCCCGATTCAGATCGGCAGCCATTTCCATTTCGTCGAGGCCAACCCGCGCCTGCAATTCGACCGCGAGGCCGCCTATGGCAAGCGGCTGGACATTCCGGCCGGCAATTCGATCCGCTTCGAGCCGGGCGAGACGAAAACCGTCACGCTGGTCGGGATCGCGGGCAACAGGGTGATCCGCGGCGGCAACCGGCTGGCCGATGGTCAGGTGGGTGCGGCGGGGCTGAAAGCCACGCTGGGGCGCGTGGCCGCCCGCAGCTTCGCGAACAAAAGCTGAGGAGAGCATCATGGGTTTCAAGATCGCACGCAGCGATTACGCGAAAATTTTCGGCCCGACGACCGGTGACAAGGTGCAACTGGGCGACAGCTGCCTGATCGCCGAGGTCGAGAAGGATTATACCACTTATGGCGATGAATGCGTTTTCGGCGCGGGCAAGGTGATCCGTGACGGCATGGGTATGGCGACGGGCGTGGACAGTTCGGTCGCCCTTGATCTGGTCATCACCAATGCGCTTGTCATCGACTGGACCGGCATCTTCAAGGCCGATATCGGCATCAGGAACGGGCTGATCGCCGGGATCGGCAAGGCCGGCAACCCCGATGTCATGGCCGGCGTCAGCCCCGATCTGATCATTGGCGTCAACACCGAGGTCATCGCCGGCGAAGGCATGATCGTCACCGCCGGCGGCGTGGATACGCATTTCCACTATATCAGCCCCACCCAGCCCATGACCGCGCTGGCCAGCGGCATCACGACGCTGGTGGGGGGCGGCACCGGGCCGGCGCATGGCTCGCTTGCTACCACCTGCACGCCGAACCCGAATTATCTGCGCCTGATGATGCAGGCGACGGATTCGATCCCGATCAATCTGGTCTTTACGGGGCGGGGCAATTCCTCGCGCCCCGACGGGATGCGCGAACAGATCCTTGCCGGGGCGGGCGGGCTCAAGCTGCATGAGGACTGGGGCACCACGCCCGCCGCCATCGACACCTGCCTTGCCATGGCCGACGACCATGACGTGCAGGTCACGATCCACACCGATACGATCAACGAAAGCTGCTCGGTCGAGGATTCGATCAAGGCCTTCGCGGGCCGGACCATCCACACCTATCACTCGGAAGGGGCGGGGGGCGGTCATGCGCCCGATCTGATGCGCGTCTGCGCGGAACCCAATATCCTGACCAGTTCCACCAGCCCGACCAACCCCTATACCGTCAACACCGTGGCCGAGCATCTGGACATGCTGATGGTCTGCCATCACCTCGACCGCGACATCCCCGAGGATGAGGCTTTCGCCGCCAGCCGTATCCGCGCAAGCACCATCGCCGCCGAAGGGGTGATGCATGATCTGGGCGCGATCTCGATGATGACCTCGGACAGTCAGGCCATGGGCCGCGCGGGCGAGGTCATCACGCGCACATGGCAGATCGCCGACCAGATGAAGCGCCAGCGCGGGGCCCTGGCCGAGGACGGGCCGGGCAATGACAATTACCGCATCCGCCGCTATGTCGCCAAATATACGATCAACGGCGCCATCGCCCATGGGATGGGCCATCTGATCGGCTCGGTCGAAAAGGGCAAGCTGGCCGATCTGGTGATCTGGCGTCCGGCCTTCTTCGGCACCCGCCCCGAGATGGTCCTGAAGGGCGGCTTCATCGCCTGTGCCCAGAACGGTGACGCCAATGCCTCGATTCCGACGCCCCAGCCCTATATCATGCGCCCGATGTTCGGGGGCACCGGAAAGGGGCTGAAGGGAACCTCGGTTCTGTTCGTCAGCGAGGCCTCGATCAGCGAAGGGGGCGTGCTGTCCTATGGGCTTGACAAGCGGATCGAGCCGGTGCGCCGCTGCCGGGGGATCGGCAAGGCGGATATGAAGCTGAATGATGCACTGCCGAAGATCACCGTCGATCCCGCAACCTATGAGGTCACGGCCGATGGCGAGGTGCTAAGCTGCGAACCCGCCTCGGTCGTGCCGCTGGCGCGCAGATATGCGTTGTTCTGAAAGGTGGGGCGCAGGGCGCGGCTGCGCCCTGCCTGTTATTCTCAGCATTCCGCCATGGCATGGGCCGCCTGCTGGCGCCCCAGCCAGACCAGCACCAGCCCGGCGGCGGCGGCCAGCCCGCCCGCCACGGGAACCATGGCATAGCCCAGCCCCGCGCCGATAACCGCGCCGCCAAGGGCCGCGCCGATGGCATTGCCCAGGTTGAACGCGCCGATATTGATGGACGAGGCCAGCCCCGGCGCGTCATGCGCGGCCTGCATCACC
>JAUNTV010000311.1 GCA_030538515.1 Paracoccus sp. (in: a-proteobacteria) | reverse complement strand
CGGTACACGGTACCAAAAACCGATGCCTTACCACTTGGCCACGCCCCAACTGTGGGGGGTTGTCTAGCGCCGGTTGCGGGGGGGTGCAAGGGGGTTTTCGAAAAACTTGCACGGGGATTCCCGGGCGTCTATGGGACGGACATGGAATGCGATGTGCTTGTCATCGGGGCCGGGGCGGCGGGGCTGTTCTGCGCGGGCACGGCCTGCGGGCGCGGCGCGCGGGTCGTGGTGATGGATCATGCGCGCGCCGCGGGCGAGAAGATCCGCATCTCGGGCGGGGGCAGGTGCAATTTCACCAATCTCGCCACCACGCGCGAGCGATTCCTGTCGGAAAATCAGCGCCTTGCGGCCTCGGCCCTGGCGGGGTTCAGCGCGCG
Organism: Paracoccus sp. (in: a-proteobacteria); assembly: GCA_030538515.1. Lineage (GTDB taxonomy): Bacteria > Pseudomonadota > Alphaproteobacteria > Rhodobacterales > Rhodobacteraceae > Paracoccus. Next base: position 2,958 of record JAUNTV010000311.1, on the reverse strand, counting down.
CGATTTCGTCGCCCTGGTCGATCGCGCCGGCATCGGCTGGCATGAAAAGACGCTCGGCCAGCTTTTCTGCGACGGGCGCGCGACGCAGATCACGGATATGCTGATCCGGCGCATGGCGGGGGCGGATCTGTGGCTGGAAACCACGCTGGAAAGCCTTGAGCGCGGGGCCGACGGGTTCAGGGCGCGGACCTCGCGGGGCATGGTGCGGGCAGGCGCGGTCGTGGTGGCCTCGGGCGGGAAATCCATCCCGAAAATGGGGGCGACGGGGCTGGCCTATGATCTGGCGCGGCAATTCGGGCTGGGGCTGGTCGAGACGCGCCCGGGCCTTGTGCCGCTGACCTTTGCCGAACAGGATCTGGCGCTGACGAAACCGCTTGCGGGCGTCGCCCTTGAGGCAGAGATCAGCCACGCCAAGACCCGCTTTCGCGACGCGCTTCTGTTCACCCATCGCGGGCTTTCGGGGCCTGCGGTGCTGCAAATCTCAAGCTTCTGGCGGCCGGGGCAGGGGATCACCGTCGATCTGGCGCCGGGTGCCGATCTGGGCGCGGTTTTGCGCGACCGGCGCGGGCAGGGCGGGCGCGTGGCGGTTTCGACCGTGCTTGGCAGCGCCTTGCCCGCCCGTCTGGCCGAGGCGATTGCCGCTGAACTGGGGCTGGCTGGCGCGCGTCTGGCCGATCAGCCGAATGCCGCCCTTGACCGGATCGCGGCGCGCATCCATCGCTGGCAGATCCGCCCCGTGGGGTCCGAGGGCTATCGCACCGCCGAGGTCACAGTGGGCGGCATCGACACGCGTGGGATCGATGCGAAGACCATGCAGGCGCGCAATATGCCGGGGCTTTACTTCATCGGCGAATGCCTTGACGTGACGGGCTGGCTTGGCGGGTATAATTTCCAATGGGCATGGGCCTCGGGCCATGCGGCGGGGCTTTCGCTGGCGGGCGCGCCGCGCTAGAAGGGCGGCTTCGCCAGAAAGGGCCGGATATGAGCGGATTTTCCTTTACCCTGAACGCCACCGACGGGCGCGCCCGCACGGGTGTGATCGATACCCCGCGCGGCCAGATCAGAACGCCCGCCTTCATGCCGGTGGGCACGGCGGCGACGGTCAAGGCGATGCTGCCGGAATCGGTGGCAGCGACCGGGGCCGATATCCTTCTGGGCAATACCTATCACCTGATGCTGCGCCCCGGCGCGGAGCGCATTGCCCGGCTTGGGGGGCTGCACCGCTTCATGAACTGGGACCGGCCCATCCTGACCGATTCCGGCGGGTTTCAGGTCATGTCGCTGGCGGAACTGCGCAAGCTGACCGAAGACGGCGTGACCTTCGCCAGCCATGTCGACGGCTCGCGCCATTTCCTGTCCCCCGAAACCAGTATGGAGATCCAGCGCCTGCTTGGCAGCGATATCGTCATGGCCTTCGACGAATGCCCCGCGCTTCCCGCGACCCACGCCCGCCAGGCCGAGGCGATGCGGCTTTCCATGCGTTGGGCCGAGCGGTCGCGCGATGCCTTTGGCGACCGGCCCGGACATGCGCTTTTCGGGATCATGCAAGGGGGCGTCGAGCGTGATCTGCGCGAGGAATCCGCCGCCGCCCTGCGCGCCATCGGCTTTGACGGCTATGCCATCGGCGGGCTGGCCGTGGGCGAGGGGCAGGATGCCATGTTCGGCGTTCTGGATTACGCGACGGAGCTGCTGCCGGTGGATCAGCCGCGCTATCTGATGGGGGTGGGCAAGCCCGATGACATCCTGGGCGCGGTGCAACGCGGGGTGGATATGATGGATTGCGTGCTGCCCTCGCGTTCGGGGCGGACGGGGCAGGCATGGACGCGGCGCGGTCAGGTCAATATCAAGAATGCGCGCCATGCCGATGACCCGCGACCTCTGGACGAAAGCTGCACCTGCCCGGCCTGCACGGGTTACAGCCGCGCCTATCTGCACCATGTTTTCCGCGCCGGAGAGATGATCTCGGGCATGCTGCTGACCTGGCATAACCTGCATTACTATCAGGAGCTTATGGCCGGGATGCGTGACGCCATCGCGCAAGGGCGGCTGGATGATTTCGCGGCCGATTTCCATGCCACGCGCGCGGGCGGCGATATCGCGCCGCTATAAGGGGTAATGCCGGTTCGATCCGGCTTCCTCAGCGCCCGGATACTCGACCCCGCAGCAGCATCCATGAGCGCCGGAACCCGCCGTTTCAGCCCCCGTGGACGCGGGCCGCCAGAGCCGCTATCAGCCGGAAATGCACCCGCATATTGGCGGCTGCCTTCACGATTGTTAACCGGGCCGGTCATCGCCAACCAGCCCCGATTTCAGGAGACCATTATGTCCCTTGCCGCGATCTGGCGCCAATTCACGTTGATGTTTCTATTCATGGCGGCTGCCGCCTTCGTGCTTTTCAGGCTGTTGGGCATGGTCTTTCCCGACTTCACCATGAATAGCGTGAATTCGGTCGGCTTCATCATTCCTGTTCTTGCGGCCATGCAGGTCGGTCAGCGTCATTACAGCAAGACCGGCACGAGGCTGGCCGGTGCTTCGGCCTGGAAGGCCGCATTGCTTGCCTCGGTGACGGTCGCCCTGTTTGGGGTTGGCGTGCTTATGGTGATGGGCAAGCTGCTTGATGCCCCGCTTTACCACGAGATCATGCGCGATCCCGGTTATCTGCCGATTCTTGCGGTGGTCGTCGCGGGAATGGCGGGTCTTCAGCTTCCGGGTATTCGCGCGGCTCTCTGGTTTGGTGGGCGCAGCGCAGAAAAGAGCGCCGAGAGACTGGCCACCAAAGGTAAATAGGCCCGGCAGCGGGTGGCGCATCACGCATGAGATTTCGCCACCTGCCCCCATGCGTCTGCCCGGGATGAGTATTGGCAAGGAAGAAGGCCGGAAGGTTCCTTTGTGACACGCAACCGCAAGCGCGCCTTCGCGGCATGCGTGAACTCCCCTTCCCATCGGCCCGCAATCGGC
>JAUNTV010000008.1 GCA_030538515.1 Paracoccus sp. (in: a-proteobacteria) | reverse complement strand
TCTCGTGGCGGCGCGGCCCCGAAGCGGCTGACCTGTGACCGGGGCCGGATGATCGGGCCGGAGGACCGGGGCGTGTATCGCGGGGGCCGCGGCTTTGATTGTTCCGCTTCGGGGCCGCATCTCATCAGCGCAGCCAGACGCTGCGCGCCCCGGCTGCTGGCCTTTGCGGCCCCGTCCGCGCCACCGCATCATCAGCGAGCAGGCCCGTCCTGCCGCGTCATCGGTCAGCCGGGCGCCCGCTGACCGGATCGGCCCATGCCTCTGCACGGGCCTCGTCATGGCCATGCCCGCCAAGCCCGCCACAGCGCGCGGTCAGAGGGCGGGGAGGACGGCCAGATCATCTGTCCGCTATACGCGTAGTAGTTGACTTGTATGGAAGTTTTCCCTATCCCGGCGGGCGGAGGAAACCATGCCCGACAGCCTTGTCATTCGCCCGGCATCGACGGCGCAGCAGGTCCATGACTGGCTGCATGCCCGCGTGCTGTCTGGTGATCTGGCGCCCGGCGCGCAGCTGTCAGAGACCGAGATCGCCGCCAGCATCGGCCTTTCGCGCCAGCCCGTGCGCGAGGCGTTTATCCGCCTTGCCGCCGAGGGGCTGGCCGAGATCCGCCCCCAACGCGGCACATTTATCGGCAAGATATCGGCGCGCGCGGTGCTGTCCGCGCGCCTGATCCGCGAGGCGGTTGAAAGCGATCTGGCGCGGATCGTGGCGCTTGCCCGCCCTGATCTGTCCGCGATGGCGGCGGAGTTGCCCCTTCAGGACGCCGCCGATCGCGCGGGCGATGTGGCGGGGTTCATCGCCTCGGATGACCGCTTTCACCGCGCGATGGCCATGGCTGCGGGTCATGATGCGGTCTGGTCCGATCTGGACCGGCTGAAGGCGCAGATGAACCGGCTGCGCCACCTGTCCATGCGGGTCTTTGACCGACGCGCCACCATCGCCCAGCACCGCGCCATTCTTGACGCGCTGACGCGCGGTGATGCCGACGCCGCCGAGGCCGCGACCCGCGCGCATCTGCAACAGATGCTGACCGAATTGCCGCAGATCGCGGCGGATCACCCCGACTATTTCACCGATTAAAGAGGCAGTAATGCACCACACCTGGCGCTGGTTCGGACCCAAAGACCCGGTTTCCATTGACGATATGATGCAGGCAGGCGTGCGCGGCGTCGTCACCGCGCTGCACCATATCCCCACCGGCACGGTCTGGTCGCCGGATGAAATCGCCCGCCGTCAGGCCGAGGTTGCCGTGATGCGCGATGGCGCGCCCTCTGGTCTGAAATGGGATGTCGTCGAAAGCCTGCCGGTCAGCGAGGCGATCAAGACCCAGACCGGCGACTGGCGCGCGCATATCGAAAACTGGACCCTTTCGATGCGGAACCTGCGCGCGGCGGGCATCCGGGTGCTTTGCTATAATTTCATGCCGGTGCTGGACTGGACGCGCACCGATCTGGGCTGGCGGCGGCCCAACGGCGCGCGCTGTATGCGCTTTGATCTGGCCGATTTCGCGGCTTTCGACATCCATATCCTTGCGCGGCCGGGTGCGGCCGGGGATTTCACACCCGAAATCGTGGAAACCGCCGCCCGCCGCTTTGCCGATATGTCCGAGGCGCGGCGCGCCGAACTGGCCGGCAATGTCGTCTTTGGCCTGCCCGGTGCCGCCGAAAAGCTGAGCATGCAGGATGTGCGCGATCTTCTGGCCAGCTACGGCCCGGTGACGGATGCGGTCCTGCGCCGGAATTTTCACGATTTTCTGGAGCAGGTCGCCCCCGTCGCGCAGGAGATCGGGATGCGCCTGTGCTGTCACCCCGACGACCCGCCCTTCCCGCTTCTGGGCCTGCCCCGGATCATGTCGACCGAGGCCGATTATGCCGAACGCCTTGCCGCCGTCGATCTGCCGGCGAATGGGGTGACGCTGTGTTCGGGGTCTTTGGGCGCGCGGCCCGATAATGACCTGCCCGGCATGATGCGGCGTCTGGGGGACCGCGTGCATTTCCTGCATCTGCGCAATGTCCGGCGCGATGGTGACACGATACCGGATTCCTTCTTCGAGGATGAACATCTGGGCGGGCAGACCGATATGGTGGCGCTGATCGCCGAGGTTCTGGCCGAGGAAGCCCGCCGCGCGGCCCTGGGGCGCGAGGATGCGGAAATCCCCATGCGCCCCGATCACGGGCAGGAAATCCTTGACGATATCGGGCGCGGCGGCCAGCCCGGCTATCCCGCCATTGGCCGGCTGAAAGGACTGGCGGAGCTGCGCGGCGTCGAGGTCGCATTGCGGGCGCGGGCATGACGCAGCCTTTGATCCTGTCTATCGGCGAGGCGATGCTGGAACTGTCCCCCGCCGATCAGCCCGCCCTGTGGCACAGCGGCTATGCGGGCGATACGCTGAACACGGCATGGTATCTGCGCCGCATCCTTGGCGCGGATTGGCGCGTGGGCTATCTCAGCCGCGTGGGCATGGGGGCGTTTTCGCAAGGGATGCTGGATTTTCTGGATGCCGAGGGGATCGAGACCACCCATATCACCCGCGACCCCGCCCGCGAGATCGGGCTTTACGCGATCAGCCTGAAGGATGGTGAACGCAGCTTCGCCTATTGGCGCGACAATTCCGCCGCGCGCGGGCTGGCGGATGATCCGGCGCTGCTGGATCGGGCGCTGGCGGGGTGCAAGCTGGCCTATCTGTCGGGCATCACCATGGCGATCCTGCCGCCTGCGGGGCGCGCGGCGCTGCTGGACGCGTTGGCCGCCGCACGCGCTTCCGGCACGGTCGTGGTGTTTGACCCGAACCTGCGCCCCCGGCTCTGGGCGGATGCGGCAACTATGCGCGCAGGCGTCGAGGGTGCCGCCGCCGGGGCCGATCTGGTTTTCCCCAGCTTCGACGATGAGGCCACGCATTTCGGCGATGCCGATATGGGTGCCACGATCAGCCGCTATCTGGGCTTGGGCGCGAGGCATGTCGTGGTCAAGAATGGTGGCGGCCCGATGGCTTACGGTGGCGCGGATGGCACGGGCCGCATCGACGGGCTGGTGCCCGAGGCCGCCGTCGACACCACCGCCGCAGGTGACAGCTTCAACGCGGGCTATCTGGCGGCATGGCTGGACGGCGAGGATTGCGAGGGCGCCATCCGCGCGGGCCACGCGCTCAGCCAGCAGGTGATCCGCCGACGCGGGGCTTTGGTGCCAGTGGGCTGAGGCCGGGGCAGGGAGGGGCGCCGCCCCTCGGCGCGTGGCCCGCGCCTCGCGCGCAGGTATTTCTGGCGCTGATGAGAGGGGGAGGCGTGCCGGGGCGGTGCGCAGTTCACCCAATCAGGCTTGGTGCTTTATTTTAGCGCGTGAGAGGCGCAGCCTGAGGCGTTTGCACAGGGTGCTTTCTTTGCGACTATATGCGCGATGCAGGTTGCATCGCCCGCCGGGTTGCGGATGGGCGGCTATTCTCCGCCGTCTGACCCCGATGCGCACCAGATTGGCGCGGTTCGGGTCGGGCGACATGCTCACCCCTGATTGCCTGGACCTGCCAGCCGTGTGGGGCGGCGCTTTGGCGATATGCGCATCGGGCCGCATGAGACACTGACGGTCCGGGCTTTCAGGCGATGTCACTGGTGGCGTCCCGGCAATCTGGCGATGCGTGGGCGCGCGCTGAGAGGCCGCGTCACCTGTCGCGCGCCCGTGTTGAGGGGGCCGGGGCCAATCCCGAAGCGCCGCATAAAAAGGGCGCCCTGCCGCGTGCGCGCGTTGAGGGGCGGATCGCAAGTGGCGCGGGTCAGACCACTGCGCCGATCTGCCAGGGCACGAATTCATGATCGCCCAGACCAAGGGCTTCGCTTTTCGTGACCTGCCCCGAGGCGGTGGCGAGGATCAGCGCCACGATCTCGCGCGCTTTCTCCTCCATCGTCACGCCCGACAGGATATCGCCGCAATTCAGATCCATATCATCGGGCATGGCGGCGAAAAGCCGGTCATTGGTGGCCAGTTTGATCGTCGGCGCGGGTTTCGACCCAAAGGCCGAGCCGCGCCCGGTGGTGAACACGATCAGTTGCGCGCCGCCCGCGATCTGACCGGTGACCGAGACCGGATCATAGCCGGGTGTATCCATGAAACTCAGCCCCGGCGCGGTGATGGGTTCGGCATAATCCAGCACCGCGTTCATCGGCGTCGAGCCGCCCTTGGCGACCGCGCCGAGTGATTTTTCAAGGATCGTGGTCAGCCCGCCTGCCTTGTTGCCGGGGCTGGGGTTATTGTCGAGCGAGGCGCCGTTTCTGGCGGTATAATCCTCCCACCAGCGGATGCGTTCGATCAGCTTGTCCGCTACCTCGGGCGTGGCGGCGCGTTCCAGCAATAGGCGCTCGGCCCCGTAGATCTCGGGCGTTTCGGACAGCACGACGGATGCGCCCGTCGCGGCCAGCATATCGGCCGCCAGCCCGAGCGCGGGATTCGCGGTGATGCCCGAAAACCCGTCAGAGCCGCCGCATTGCAGCCCGATCGTCAGCGCGCTGGCGGGGGCGGGGGCGCGGGTGAGCGCGTTGACCTCGGGCAGCATTTCGCGCAGGCGCGCCTTGATCGCGTCAATCGTGGCGCGGGTGCCGCCGGTGTCCTGAATGGTCAGCCCGTGAAAGCGCGCGGCCTCGCCCAGTTCCTGCTTCATGCGCGCGATCTGCATCACCTCGCAGCCCAATCCCACGAACAGGGCCGCACCCACATTCGGATGGCCCGCATGGCCGGTCAGCACGCGTTGCAGCGCGATCCAGCCCGGCCCGCTGTCGGCCATGCCGCAGCCGGTGCCATGGGCGAAAGCGGCGATGCCATCGACATTGGGATAGGGGTCAAGCGCGCCCTCGGCCTGCAATTCATAAGCCGCGCGCCGGATCACCGTGGCCGAACAATTCACCGTGGCGACGAGCGCGATATAATTGCGCGTGCCGATCTGGCCGCCGGGGCGGTGATAGCCCTGAAAGCTGAGATCCGCGCCTTTGTGGCGATCCAGTGCTGCCTGAGCCTCGGGCAGGCCCGCGCCGGGCGCGTAATCGCGGCCATGTTCGCCAAAGGCGCAATTATGGCTGTGGACGTGATCACCCGGCGCGATGTCCGCCGTCGCATAGCCGATGATCTGACCGTATTTCACCACCGGCTGGCCCGTGGCGATGGCGGCCCGCGCGAGTTTGTGGCCGGCCGGGGCTACGCCCTTCGCGGTCAGGATGGCCACATTATCGGCGGGGTTGAGGATCAGCGGCTCAGACATCGGCTATCCCTTTCACCATGGCGCGCGCGCCGTCCCTGATCAGCCCCGAGAGCGCCGCCACCAGATCGGCGGCGAAGCCCGCATCCCCCCGGAGGTCCGGCCCGAACACTTCCGAGAGCGCCAGAAAGCCCGCGACCGTATCGGCTGGATCATCGGACCAGAGCGCGGCAAGGCGCGGCGCCAGCGGGTCCTTGACCTCGATCACCTTACCGGCTTCGTCCCGGCCTGAGGCGTAGCGCATCCATGCCGCCACGGCCAATATCAGCCCCGGCACGGCGCGGCCCGCCGCGCGGCTTTCGGCGATGGTGGACAGGATCCGCTGCGGCAGCTTCTGGCTGCCATCCATGGCGATCTGCCATGTCCGGTGGCGGATCGCGGGGTTGGCATAGCGCGCGGCCAAAGCATCGGCGTAAGCCCCCAGATCCTCGCCCGGCGGCGGGGTCAGGGCCGGGATGATCTCGGCCCGCCAGAGATGGCGCGCGAAAGCCGCGAAGGCGGGGTCGGCCATGGCATCGGCGATGGTCTCATGCCCGGCCAGATAGCCCAGATAAGCCAGCGAGGAATGGGTGCCGTTCAGCATCCTGAGCTTCATATGCTCATAGGGCGTCACATCCGCGACCATCTGCACGCCGACCTGTTCGAAGGCCGGGCGCGGGCCGCTGAAGCTATCCTCGACCACCCATTGCCGGAAGGGTTCGTGCATGACCGGGGCTTCGTCGCGCGCGCCGGTCAGATCGGCCACGCGGTCCAGATCATCGGGCGTGGTGGCGGGCACGATCCGGTCGACCATGGTGGACGGAAAGGCACCCTTATCAGCGATCCAGTCAGCCAGCGCCGGCTCGATCAGGCGGGCAAGTTCCAGCACCACGCCGCGCACAACCCGCCCGTTTTCCGGCAGGTTATCGCAGCAAAGCACGGTGAAGGGCGCCAGACCGGCCTCGCGGCGGAGTTGCAGCGCGCGGACCAGAAAGCCGGGCGCCGAGCGGGGCAGGATATGGGTGAGATCATGGGCGATATCGGGGTGATCCGCGTTCAGCCGCCCGGTGGCCGGTTCATGGCAATAGCCCTTTTCCGTCACCGTCAGGCTGACGATATGCACCGAAGGCGCGGCCATGGCGTCCAGCACAGCTTGCGGGCTTTCGGGCGCGGCCAGCACGTCGCGCAATACCTCGACCACCTGCGGACGCGCGCCTTCGGGGGCCAGTTCCACCGCCGTATAGGCCCAGCCCTGCGGGCGCAGTTTATCGCGCGTGCCCGGCGATTGAAGGGACACGCCGATGATGCCCCAGTCGCCGCCGGCCTTTTCCATGGCCTCGGCGATATAGATCGCGCCATGCGCGCGGAAAAACGCGCCGAGGCCCAGGTGGACGATCCCCGCCGGGCCGGGGCGCGGGCCCTTGTGAAGCTTACCGTGCAAGCCAGCCTCCGTCCACGTTCAGCACCGCGCCGTTGATGTAGTCCGATGCAGGCGCGGCAAGGAAAACGGCGGTCTGGCCGATATCCTCGGGGCGGCCCCAGCGGCCTGCGGGGATGCGCTCAAGGATCGCGCGCGATCGGTCGGGATCGGCGCGCAGGGCTTCGGTGTTATTGGTCTCGATATAGCCGGGCGCGATGGCGTTGACGTTGAGGCCCTTCGCCGCCCATTCATTCGCCATCAGCTTGGTCAGCCCCGCCACCCCGTGCTTGGCGGCGGTATAAGACGACACGCGGATACCGCCCTGAAAAGACAACAGGCTGGCGATATTGATGATTTTCCCCGCCCCCCGAGGCAGAGCCGCCCGCGCGAAAGCCTGACAGGTGAAGAACAGCGCCTTCAGGTTCACGTCGATGACATCATCCCAATCGGCTTCCGAGAAATCCACCGCATCATTGCGGCGGATGATGCCAGCGTTATTGACCAGAATGTCGATCTGTTCGCTGGCGAAAACATCCTTCGCCGCCATCGGATCAGCGAAATCAAGCCTGAGCGACCGGCCCGACCCCATCATCGCCACCGTCTCATCACAATCGCGGCGGCCTGCGGCGATCACTTCCGCCCCGGCCTGCGCCATGGCCACGGCAATCGCCTGCCCGATGCCGGTATTGGCGCCGGTCACAAGGGCGGTCTTGCCCGCAAGGGAAAAGGCGCTCACCGCAGATCCCCCGGCTGGACGAAGTCCATATCGGTGTAATCGACGTTATCCCCGGCCATCGCCCAGATGAACGTATAGCCGCCGATGCCTGCACCCGAATGGATCGACCATGGCGGCGACAAAACGGCTTGCTCATTGGCGACGAACAGGTGGCGGGTTTCCTGCGGCTCACCCATCAGATGCAGCACGCGGGCCTCCGGGGCCATGCCGTGATACAGATACGCCTCCATCCGGCGGTCATGGACATGGCTGGGGATGGTGTTCCAGACCGAGCCATCCTCGAGCGTGGTATAGCCAAGCACGAGCTGGCAGCTTTCCATGACCAGAGGGTGGATGAATTGCCGGATTGTGCGCTTGTTGCTGGTCTCGGTCGCGCCGGTCTTGACCTCGACAGCATCGGCCACGGAAATCAGGCGCGCGGGCAGGGCGCGATGCGCGGGCGCCGAGGTGATATAGAACCGCCCCTGACCCGAAAACGTCACCGCGCCGCTGCCCATGCCCAGATACAGCACATCGCCGTAAGCCATGTCATAGGTCTCGCCGCCCGCCTGAACCTGACCAGGCTGACCGATATTGACCACGCCCATCTCGCGCCGGTCAAGGAAGTTCGGCGTCTTGGTCTCGGCGATCTGGTCCAGCACAAGGCTGCCGCCGCCGGGCACCGCGCCGCCGACCACGAAACGGTCGTAATGGGTATAAACCAGCCGGATCTCGCCCTCGGCGAACATGCCTTCGGCCAGGAAATGCTGGCGCAGCGTGGTGGTGTCCATCGCTTTCGCGTGGTCGGGGTGGATGGCGTGGCGGGTCTCGACCTGGGTCATCTTTCGGGTTCCTTACAGAAAATCGTCGCGGCGCGGCGTGAAATTGTCGATCAGTTCGCCCGGCTCAAGGCAGGTGCAACCATGCACCGCGCCCGAGGGGATGATGAAGGCGTCACCCGGCCCGACCTCGAAGTCGCGCCCGTCCATGGTGAAGCGGAAGCGGCCGGATCTGACATAGGTGGATTGCACATGCGGGTGGCTGTGCAGCGCGCCACTGTCCCCGGTCTCGAAGGCGAAGGAGACGACCATCAGATCAGGCGCATGGGCCAATACGGTGCGGGTGGGATCACTCATCGAAACAGACTCGGCAGCCAGAGGGACAGGGCGGGCACATAGGTCACCAGCATCAGCGTGAAGAAGGCGGCCCCGTAAAAGGGCCAGATCGTGCGCATCGCCTGCCAGATCGAGATCCGCCCGACCGCGCAGCCCACGAACAGCACCGCGCCTACCGGCGGCGTGCAAAGCCCGATGCCGAGGTTCAGGATCAGGATCACGCCGAAATGCACCGGGTCCACGCCAAAGGCCATGGCGACGGGCAGAAAGATCGGCGTGGTGATGACGATCAGCGGCGACATATCCATGAAGGTGCCAAGGATCAGCAGCATCACATTCATCAACAGCAGGATCACCAGCGGATTGCTGGACAGGTTTTGCAGCAGATCGACCAGTTGCGCGGGCACCCGCAGATAGGCCAGAAGCCAGCCGAAGCAGGCCGCGCAGCCAATCACCAGCAGCACCATGGATGTCGTGCGAACCGCCCCCTTGGTGGCCTCGACAAATTCGGAAAAGGGCAGGCTGCGATAGACAAGGGCGGTGATCACCAACGCATAGACCACCGCGATATTCGACGATTCCGAGGCCGTGAAAACGCCCGAGCGCACGCCGCCGAAGATGATCCCGATCAGCAACAGCCCGGGCAGCGCCGAGACGAACAGCACGCCGAGCATGCGCAGGCCCGGAAATGCCTCGGTCGGATAGCCCTTTTTGCGCGCCACCCACCAGGCGGCGAACATCAGCGTCAGCGCCAGCACGAGGCCGGGGATGATGCCCGCCGTGAACAGATCGGCAATCGACAGCCGCCCGCCTGCGGCGATGGAGTAGATAATCATATTATGCGAGGGCGGGATCATCAGCGCGATGATAGAGCTGACTACGGTGATATTCACCGCATAATCAACATCATATCCGCGCTTTTTCATCTGCGGCACCATCAGCCCGCCGATGGCGCTGGCATCCGCCGCGGCCGAGCCGGAAATACCGCCGAACATGATGGATGCGGTGATATTCACCTGCCCCAGCCCGCCGCGCATATGCCCGACCAGCCCGCCCGCCAGCGCGATCAGCCGGCGCGCAATATCGCCGCGCACCATCAGATCGCCCGCGAAGATGAAAAAGGGGATCGCCATCAGCGCGAATACCGACACGCCCGAGTTCAGCCGCTGAAAGACGATCACAGGCGGCATGCCCAGATAAAGCACGGTGAAAAAGCTGGATGCGCCCAGGCAGAAGGCCACCGGCGTGCCGATCAGCAAAAGCGCGGTGAAGCTGCCGAAAAGGATGAAAAGCTCCATCGCGTCAGTCCTTATGCAGCATGGTTTCGGCGCGCGCACCATGGGCCGCGCCGTCGATCTCGCCATCGGCCGCGTCATCCATATCGCCAAAGCGCAGGGTTTTCAGGCCCGCCGCGCGGCGCAGGATACGCTCGACCGAGAACAGGATCAGCAGGACGCCGCCACCGATGATCGGCGCGAAATCCCAGATGCGCGATATGCCAAGGCCGGGGATCATATTATTGGCCGCGCGCGCCGCAAGCTGCCAGCCGAACCACGCCATGCCAAAGCCAAAGCTGACCACCACCAGATCCGAGACGGTGTGAAACCAGCCGCGCCAGCTTTCCGGCACCACCATCAGCCCGACATCAAAGGACAGATGATACCCTTCCTTCACGCCGACAGCGGCGCCCAGAAAGATGAACCAGCCCATCAGCATGACGCTGGCGGGTTCCGCCCAGAACAGGCTGGTGCCGAAGATATAGCGCGATACGACCTGCGCAAAGACAAAGGCGGTCATCAGCACCAGCCCGAGCCCCGCCACCCACATGCCCGCCAAGGCGACCGCGCCGGTCACATCCGCGAACCTGATCATAAGATTACGCATCCCGCCCCCCTTCGGAATGTGGAAAAGACCCGCCCCCGGACAGGGGGCGGGCATGGGATTACCAGATCACTCGGTTTCCTGAATGCGGCGCAGCAGATCCTGCGATTCCGGCGTGGTCAGATATTTCTCATAAACCGGGGCCATGGCCGCGATGAAGGGGGCCTTGTCGATGTCGCGGATGATCTCGGCGCCTGCGGCGGTGACCTTTTCTTCCGAGACGCGTTCCTGTTCGGCCCAGAGCGCGCGCTGGACGGGCGAGGAATTGCGCGCCGCCGTGCGGATCAGGTCCTGATCCTCGGGCGACAGCTTGTCCCATGTGATCTTGGACATGGCGATGAACTCTGGCACCATCAGGTGTTCGTCCAGCGTGTAATATTTGGCGACCTCGTGATGGCCCGAGGTGTCATAGCTGGGGAAGTTATTCTCGGCCCCGTCGATCACGCCGGTCTGGATGGCGGAATAGACCTCGCCATAAGGCATGGGCGTCGCATTCGCGCCAAGGGCGGCCATCATGTCGATGAACACGTCATTCTGGATGACGCGGATCTTCATGCCCTTGAGATCCTCCATCGAGGTGATCGGGTGCTTCGAATTATAAAAGCTGCGCGAACCGGCATCATAGTACGCCAGAGGCACGAAGCCATGTTCGGCGAAGTAATCGACCATCTCGTCACCGACGGGGCCGTCCATGACATTATGCATGTGATCGACCGAGCGGAACAGATAGGGCAGCGACATCACCTGAGCGATCGGCACGATGTCGTTGTAAGACCCGAAATTCGCCCGCACCATGTCGATCACGCCGAACTGGACCTGTTCGACCGTATCGGTTTCCTCACCCAGCTGCGAGGCGGGGTAGATCTCGATACAGATGCGGCCCTCGCTTTTCTCCTTGACCTCGGCGGCCATGGCTTTCGCGCCTTCGACGGTCGGATAGCCGTCGGGGTGGTTATCGGCCGAGCGCAGCGTGATTTCGCAGGCCCCGGCAACGGCGGCCGAGGCGATCAGCGCGAGCGCTGTGGTGGTCAGAAGCTTCATGGTATCCTCCCTGAGTGAAGCTAGAGTTTATAGGCCCTCTTGGCGAGGCCGTAGGTCAGATCATGCGCCAGTTCCGGGGCCTCGTCCGCGTCCAGCCGCCCGGTGGCGATCAGATGGGCCAGAAAGGTGCAATCCACGCGGCGCGCGACATCATGGCGCGCGGGGATGGAACAAAAGGCGCGGGTGTCGTCGTTGAAGCCGACGGTGTTGTAGAAACCCGCCGTTTCGGTGGTCATCTCGCGGAAGCGGCGCATCCCTTCGGCGCTGTCATGGAACCACCATGCCGGGCCAAGCCGCAAGCTGGGATAGGCCCCGGCCAAGGGTGCCAGTTCGCGCGCATAGCTGGTCTCATCCAGCGTGAACAGGATCAGCGTCAGGCGCGGGTCCATGCCGACAGCGTTCAGCAGCGGGCGCAGGTCGCGCACGTAATCGGTGCGGCCGGGAATGTCGAAACCCTTGTCGCGGCCATGGGCGGCCATCACCGCGCCCGAATGGTTGCGCCGCGATCCGGGGTGGATCTGCATGACCAGCCCGTCATCAAGGCTCATCCGCGCCATTTCGGTCAGCATATGGCCCCGGAAGGCGTCGGCTTCCTCGGGCGCGCAATCCCCGCGAAGCGCCTTCTGAAACAGGGCGGCGGCATCGGCCTGCGGCAAGTCCTCGGTCCGCGCAGAGGCATGGCCGTGATCGGTCGAGGTCGCCCCGCCTTCCGCCTTGAAATAGGCCCGGCGGATGCGATGGGCGTCAAGATAGCCGTCCCATGTCGTCGCATCCGTGCCTGCCATCTCGCCGAAACGCTCGATATTGGCGGCGAAACCTTCAAATTCGGGGTCGATCACAGAATCGGGCCGGTAAGCGGTGACCACGCGGCCCGACCAGCCGCTGTCGCGGATCATCTTATGCCAGCGAAGGTCGTCGGTGGCGGCTTCGGTGGTGGCGATGACCTCGATCTTGAAACGCTCATACAGCGCGCGCGGGCGGAACTCGGGCCGCGACAGGCAATCGGCGATATGGTCGTAATACCAATCCGCCGTCTCCGCCGAAAGGCGACGGTCGATGCCAAAGACATGTTCGAAGGAATGGTCCAGCCACATCCGCGAGGGCGTGCCCCGGAACAGGTGGTAATGGCTGGCAAACAGCCGCCAGATCTTGCGGCCATCGGTTTCCGTCGGGCCGCCATCGACACGCGGCACGCCCAGATCGGTCAGGCTGACCCCTTGTGAACACAGCATCCGAAAGACGTAATGATCCGGCGTGACGAAAAGCTGCGCGGGGTCGGGGAAAGCCTCGTCAAGCGCATACCAACGCGGGTCAGTATGACCATGCGGGCTGATGATCGGCAGATCGCGGATCCCGGCATAAAGCGCCCGTGCCAGATCACGGGCGCGGCCCTCGACCGGAAACAGGCGGTCAGGATCGGTCAGTGCCATGCGCTCCCCCGTCGCTTGCAATGAATCTAATCGTCTAATATGCTAGTTGACAATCGCCGTCAACGGGGAAGGGCCACCATGCAGACCAGCCAGATCCAGCCGCTGCCCAGCCTTGACGAGGCCCGCCCGCGCACCATCACCGATCAGATATTCGAGGTGCTTTACGACCGCGTTGTGACATTGGCCCTGCCGCCCGGCGCGAAACTGTCCGAGGCAGAGGTCGCGGCCCAGATGGGTGTCTCGCGCCAGCCCGTGCGCGATGCGTTCTTCCGGCTGTCGCAACTGGGCTTTATCCAGATCCGCCCGCAGCGCGCCACCACCGTCACCCCGATTTCCGAAGAGGCCGTGCTGCAAGCCTATTTCATCCGCCGTGCTTTGGAGGAGGCCGTGATGATCTCGGCCGCCGCCACGCTGAAGGCGCAGGATCTCGACGATCTCGCCCTGCTGATCGCACAGCAGGACGAGGCGATCAGCACCGGCCGGCCCGAGGTCTTTCACGCGCTGGATGATGAGTTTCATCACATGATCTGCGCGCGCGCGGGGCTGGATTTCGTCTGGTCTCTGGTCAAGGATAACAAGGGTCATATGGACCGCGCGCGTTATCTCAGCCTGTCCTATAATGGCGGGACTGCGGTGGGTGAACATCGCCAGATCCTCGCCGCGCTGAAGGCCCGAGACCCCGCCGCCGCCGCCGGCGCCGTCCATCGCCATCTCAGCCGGATCGAGCATATCATCGCGCGCCTGCATATCGACCGGCCCGAGGTTTTCGCCGGCACATCTGAAGGAACGCGCTAGGCCGGTCCCGAACCCGCAAGATTGCGGGCTGCTCAGACATGTCGCCGGGGGCGTGCTGTTCACGGGTGGCTGATTTCTTCTTTGCTCAGATGCGCACCCGCGGCAGTCCCGCCCGTCCGGTGGTCCCGCCGGCTTGCGTCAGGCGGCAGGGACCGGCTGTGCGGATCATGAGCATCGGGGCGAATAGGACGCCGTATCCTGACCCCATTGCCGCTGAGGGGCGCGCGGCATCACCCGCAGGTCTCGGCCATGAAGGCGGCAAAGCGCGGGTCATCGGCATAGGCGACATTCAGGCGCAGCCAGTTGCCGCCCTCGCTGATGCCCGAGGGGAAGAAGATCGCGCCGGGGGCAAGAAAGATGTCCCGCGCCGCCGCCTGCCGGGCAAGGGCCAGATCGTCGATGCCATCGGGCAGGCGCAACCAGCCGTAATATCCGCCCTCGGGTTCCAGCGAGATCGGCAGGCGAAGGCGCGCGGCAAGCCCCGTTGCAAGCGCTGCGGCCTTGTTGATACGGGCCTGAAGGGTGCGGATATGGCGGCGGTAACTGCCATCGGTCAGCACGGCATGGATGATCCGCTCGGAATAGCCGCAGCTGTTCACGACGGTCAGCATTTTCAGCGCGCAAAGCTCGGCCGTCAGGGTTGGGGGGGCGGCGATATAGCCGACGCGCAGCCCCGCAGGCAGCGTCTTGGAAAAACTGCCGACCAGCAGGCTGCGGCGCAGCCGGTCAAGTGCGGTCAGCCTTGGCGCGCCGGCGGGCATCAGATCGCCCAGAACGTCATCCTCGACCAGCGTCAGATCAAAACGGTCGGCCACACGCAGGATATCGCCCGCCGTTGCCATGTTCAGCGATGTGCCGGTCGGATTATGCGCCAGCGACTGGGTGAAGAAAAAGCGCGCGCCGCTGGCTTCGGCCGCGTGGGCAAGCGCTTGCGGGTCGGGGCCATGGGGGCCGCGCGGCACCGGGGTCAGCGCCAGCCCGGCCAGCTTGAGCTTGGCGAAAAGCGGGTAATAGCCGGGGCTGTCGACCAGAACCGCATCGCCGACGCGCAGATATTGCCGGATGATCAGGTCAAAGGCGTGATTGGCCCCCAGCGTCAGCAGGATATTCTCTGTCCGCGCCTCGACGCCGCGCTCGGCCAGCCGCGCGGCCAGCGTCTCGCGCAGGGCGGTATAGCCATCGGGCGGATCGTAATCCGGGCTCAGCCCGCCGCCGCGCCGCGTCATCGCCATGCGCAGATGCTTGGCCATGACCGCGCCCTCATGCCATTCGGCGGCCGGGCGCCCCTCGCCGATGCGGCTGCGAAAGCGGCGCTCAAGCTGCTCGGTCAGGAGAGAGGCGGCGTCCGCGGCCTCTTGCAGGCGTCCGGCGGCGGGCGGGTGGGGGGCTGTGCGGCGCGGCTGGACATAAAATCCCGCCCCCGGCCGGGCCAGCAGCACACCTTGCGCGACAAGCCGGTCATAGGCCTCGACCATGGTATTCTTGGACACCCCGAAATCGCCCGCCGCCTGACGCAGGGATGGCAGGCGCGCCCCCTGCGCCAGCCGGCCATCATGGATCCGCTCTAACAGGCGGGCGGCCACCTGCGCGGCCTTGGTTTCCAGACGTCGCATGAATTGTCACCTTATTTTATGGGCACAATCATCCTGAATAATCACCAAATCATACCTTGATTACAGGTGACGGTTCCATGTCAATCTTTCCCGGCGACAGATTTGGGGGAACCATGGCCAGTCAGGCGGGATCAAGAATTGAAAACATGCGCGCGATGGCGCCGGATGAGCGGCTGGCGCGGGTGCTGAACGCCACCGGGCTGAACGGGGATCTGCCGCGCCTGCCTGTCGCCACCGCTGACGGTATGGTCGAAAACGTGGTGGGCACGTTTGAGCTGCCGCTTGGGATCGCCACGAATTTCACCATCAACGGGCGCGACCATCTGGTGCCGATGGCGGTCGAGGAACCATCCGTCGTGGCCGCCGCCAGCTATATGGCGCGGATCGCGCGGGATTGCGGGGGGTTTTCGGCCTCGACCACCGCGCCCTTGATGCGGGCGCAGGTGCAGATCCTTGGCGTCGATGATCCCCATGCGGCGCGGCTGCGGATATTGGCCGCAAGTGACGCATTGATCGCGGCGGCCAACAGCCGTGATGCGGTGCTGGTCAGCCTTGGCGGCGGCTGCCGCGAGGTTGAGGTGCATGTCTTCCCCGAAAGCCCGCGCGGGCCGATGGTGGTGGCGCATCTGATCGTTGATGTGCGCGACGCGATGGGGGCCAATACCGTCAACACCATGGCCGAACATGTGGCCCCGCATCTGGCCGAACTGGCAGGCGGCACGTCGCGGCTGCGCATCCTGTCCAATCTGGCGGATCGCAGGCTTGCGCGGGCATGGGTGCGCATCACGCCCGAGGCGCTGACCACGAAAACCCTGAACGGGGCCGAGGTGATCGAGGGGATATTGGACGCGCAGGCGCTGGCCATGGTCGATCCCTACCGCGCCGCGACCCATAACAAGGGCATCATGAACGGCATCGATCCGGTGATCGTGGCGACCGGCAATGACTGGCGCGCGATCGAGGCGGGGGCGCATGTCTGGGCGGCGCGCAGCGGGCGCTATACCTCGCTGACGACATGGGAAAAGGACCGCGCGGGCAATCTTTGCGGCACGCTGGAAATGCCGATGGCGGTGGGGATCGTTGGGGGGGCCACGAAAACCCATCCGCTGGCGCAGAAGGCGCTTCAGATTGCGGGCGTGGCCTCGGCTGCGGAACTGGCGCAGATCGCGGTCGTGGTCGGGCTGGCGCAGAACATGGCCGCGCTGCGAGCGCTTGCGACCGAAGGCATCCAGCGCGGCCATATGGCGCTTCACGCCCGCAATATCGCCATCCTCGCCGGTGCCGAAGGGCCCGAGGTGGACGCCGTGGCGCGCGAACTGGCCGCCGATCATGACGTGCGCACCGAACGCGCCCGCGATATTCTGGCCCGCTTGCGCCAGACCTGACAAAAATAACTGAGGGAGGAAAACATGACTATGACCTTTGATCGTCGCCGCTTTCTTGCGGCGGGCGCGGGGGCTGCTGCGCTTGGTCTGGCGGCACCTGCTTTGGCGCAGGGCGCGGGAAGAATCTCGTGGATGTTTCAGTCATTATGGGATGGCGGCACCGCGCCCCAGCAATATGAGGACATGTTCGTGCGGCTGGTTGCGGAAAAGACCGGCGGCGATTTCGAACTGCGGCTGTTCTCGGCGGGTCAGATCGTGCCGCCCGCGCAGGCGTTCGACGCGGTGCGCGGCGGGGCGTTTCAGTTGATGAAAACCTTCGACGGCTACGAGGCGGGCAAGATCCCGGCGCTTGCCTTTACCTCGACCATCCCCTTCGGCTACCGCGCATCGCCGGATTATGCCGCGTGGTTTTACGATCACGGCGGGCTGGAGATGGCGCGCGAAGCCTATGCGCCTGCGGGCCTGCATTACATCGCGCCCACGATCTATGATCAGGAGCCGATCCACTCGAAGGTCGCGATCCACTCGATTGCCGAGTTTTCCGGCAAGAAGGGGCGCTTCACCGGGCTTGCCTCGACCGTGATGAGCGCGTTCGGCGTGGCGGTGACGCCGCTGCCCACGGGTGAGGTCTATTCCGCGCTCGACAAGGGGCTGATCGACATTGCCGACCGGGGCGATCTTCAGGCGAATTTCGATGCCGGTCTGGCCGAGGTGGCGCGCTATATCATCCTGCCCGGCGTGCATCAGCCGACCACCGCGACCAGTTATGTCGCCAATCGCCGCGCCCATGATGCGCTGCCCGAGGATTTCCGCACCGCGCTGACCGAAGCTGCGGCAGAGGTCTCGGCCGCCTATCAGGCGAACAAGACCGCGACCGACGCCACCGCGCTTGAGGCCTTCAAGGCAGCCGGGGTCGAGGTGATCGAACTGGCTGCCGATGACGTGGACGCCGCCCGCCCGCGTGCCGCCGAAATCTGGCGCGAGGCCACGAATGGCGATGCGCTTGCCACGCGCATTCTGGATTCGCAGGTCGAGCATATGCGCGAACTGGGTCTGCTGGCATGAGCGCGGCAGGACCGGCTGGCCTGCCCGCGCCGATTGCGGGTTTCGTCCGTGTCGTGACTGCGATCAACCGGGCGCTGTTCCGGCTGGCCGGTCTTGCCATTCTGCTGATGGTGCCGCTGCTGCTTTACGCGGTGGTGATGCGCTATGTGTTCAATGCGCCTTCAAGCTGGGCGATGGAACTGGCGGTGCTGATCTTCGGGCCGTATTTCCTGCTGGGTGGGCCATATCTGCTGCATACCGGGGGGCATGTCAGCCTTGATCTGGTCAGCCGCGCGGTCCGGCCCGAAACCAACCGGCTGTTTTTGCTGGTGAATTATCCGATCATCATGGCCTTCTGCGCGATCCTTCTGGCCTATGCCTGGCCCTTCGCGCTGGATAGTTTCACCTATCGCGAGACATCCTATTCCACATGGAACCCGCCGGTCTGGCCGGTGAAATTCGCCATTCCCTTCGCGCTTGCCCTGATGGGGCTTCAGGCGCTGGCGGAATGGCTGCGCGTGCTGTTTCGCGATCCCTCTGTCCAGCCGCCCCATGCGGATGAGGGGGCGATCTGATGGACCCGACGCTGATCCTGATCCTGATGTTCGGCGGGCTGACCGCCTTTCTGCTGACCGGCCTGCCGGTGGCCTTCGTGCTTGGCGGCTTGTCGGTGCTGTTCACGGTGCTGCTGTGGGATGCGAACGCCCTGGTGCTGCTGATCATCCAGATCTACGACACCATGCATTCCGAGGCCCTGCTGGCCATTCCGCTTTATATCTTCATGGCGATCCTGCTTCAGCAATCGGGCGTGATCGGCGATCTTTACCGCGCGATGGAACTGTGGTTCGGGCGTGTGCGCGGCGGGCTGGCCATCGGCACGGTGGTGATCTGCATCGTCATGGCCGCGATGACCGGCGTGGTGGGCGCGGCGGTGACGGCGATGGGGATACTTGCGCTGCCGGAAATGCTGCGGCGCGGCTATAACGCGCGGCTGGCGACGGGGACGATCTGCGCCTCGGGGACGCTGGGGATTCTGATCCCGCCATCCGTGCTGACCATCGTTTATTCGGTGACGGCGCAGGTTTCCATCGGCAAGATGCTGATCGCGGGCATCGTGCCGGGGCTGCTGCTTGGCGGGCTTTACATCACCTATATTCTTGTCCTCTGCTGGCTGCGCCCGGAAATGGCGCCCGCGCAGGACGGCCCGCGCGCGCCCCTGCGCGAACGGCTTGCGGCGCTGACATCGCTGATCCTGCCCCTGATGATCATCACCTTCGTTCTCGGCTCGATCTTCTTCGGCATCGCCACACCGACCGAGGCCGCCGCCGTCGGCGTGTTTGGTGCCGCCATCGCCGCCGGCCTGCGCCGCAACCTGACGCGGGCAACGCTGGCGGGTTGTTGCGAGGGCACGATCAAGGCCACCGCCATGATCCTGTGGATCACCCTTGGCGCGAAAGCCTATGTCGCCATCTTCACCGGGCTTGGCGGGGCCGATACGCTTCTGGGGCTGATTTCCGGGCTGGATGTGAACCGCTGGGTGGTGCTGGCGGTGATGATGCTTTTGCTGATCTTCCTTGGCACGGTGCTGGACGAGATCGGGATCATCCTTCTGACCGTGCCGGTCTTTCTGCCGGTCATCCAGCATTTCCAGTTCGATCCGATCTGGTTCGGCGTGATGTTCGCGGTGACGATCCAGATGGGCTATATCAGCCCGCCCTTCGGCTATACGCTGTTCTATATCAAAAGCACCCTGCCGCCGGATGTGCCGATGACCACGGTTTACAGGGGCATCTTTCCCTTTTTCATCCTGCAATTCATCGGCCTGCTGATCTGTGCGGCATTTCCGGGGCTGATGACGTGGCTGCCCGGCATCATGGGGGGATGAGGGCGGGTTGAACAGGTCCGCAAGCAGAACGGGCGGCCCCGCGGGGCCGCCCGTCTCGTTCAGTCCAGCCCCAGCTTGCCGCGCAGGGTGGACAGGTCCTCGGCCAGCGTGTTGACGGCGACGGCCAGCACATCGCGGTCGGCGTCCGTCAATTCCAGATAGGACACAAAGCCGTCGCCCTCGCGGTATTTGGCCAAAATCTCGTCAACGCGGGCAAAGTTGCTATCAACTTTCGTCAGGAAATCACCCTCGCTTTCCGCGATCAGCGGGCGGACCAGTTCGACGATCTTGTAGGCGCCGTCGAAATTGGCGCGGAAGTCCCACAGATCGGTGTGGCTGTAGCGGTCCTCTTCGCCGGAAATCTTGGTGGCCGCGACCTCTTCCATCAGCACGGCGGCACCGCCCACGACCTTTTCCGGCGGGAAGGTCAGATCAGCAATGCGGGCGTGCAGTTCGGTGACATCGGCCAGCAGCTTGTCGGCCACCGGGTCCATCCCTTCGGTCGAGTTCTGGTCCCACAGCGCATATTCGATGCGATGAAAGCCAATGAAATCGGGGTCTTGTTCGGCGCCTTCGTGGTCATCGGCGCGGCTGTCGATCGAGGCATCCAGATCGCTGAACAATTCGGCGATCGGCTCGATCTGCTCATAGGGCACGCGCACGCGGGGGAACAGATATTTCGCGCGCTCGATATCGCCAGCCTTTACGGCATCGGTGAATTCGGTCACGCCGGTGACCAGTTCGGCGGTGCGTTCGGTGACATAGACCTTATATTCGGCAATGGGTTCGACCAGATCCAGCGGGTCAACCTCGGCCCGCGCGGTGCCGGTCAGTGTCAGCATCAGCGCAACCGCGCCCAGCAGGTGGTTTCTCATGTCAGTCTCCTGATGTTAAAGCCGGGTGGCGGCGGATCGCGCGGCGGCGATCAGCGAGCTGCCAAGGTGATCGGACGGGTCTGTAACGCCCGGAAGTGTAAAGAAATATCCGCCGCCGACGGGTTTGATATATTCCTCCAGCGGCTCGCCATCCAAACGGCGCTGAACGGTGATGAAGCCCTTTTCCAGATCGGCCTGATAGCAGATGAACAGCAGCCCCTGATCCAACTGCCCGGATTTCGTCACCCCGCCCGAGTAATTGAAAGGTCGGCGCAGGATGATGTTTTCGTCGCTTTCCGGCGTGCGGGGATTGGCCAGCCGGATATGGCTGTCCAGGGGCGTCAGCGCGCCATCGGGATCAGCGGCGTAATCGGGGATGTCGAACTCGGTCGTTTCGGGGGCGTCCAGCGGTGCGCCACTGTCGCGGATGCGGCCCATGATGCGTTCCTGTTCGCCCAGCGGCGTGCGGTCCCAGCGTTCGACGAAATTGCGGATGATGCGCACAAGCTGATAGCTGCCGCCCCGCGCCCAGTCGGGTTCGCCACGTTCTGCCCCGACCCAGATCAGCCGGTCCATCAGCGCCGTGTCGCCCGCATCGGGGTTGGCCGACCCATCACGAAAGCCCAGAAAATTGCGCGCACTTTCCGCCGCAGCATCGGGGCCGGGGTCGATCACGGGGACGTTGCCTTCCTGTTTCCAGCGCAGGATCAGGCGGTCGGGCAGGTTCTTGATGATGTCGCGCAGGGCGTGGATGG
The DNA here is from genome assembly GCA_030538515.1 of Paracoccus sp. (in: a-proteobacteria). GTDB lineage: Bacteria > Pseudomonadota > Alphaproteobacteria > Rhodobacterales > Rhodobacteraceae > Paracoccus. Next base: position 3,091 of record JAUNTV010000008.1, on the reverse strand, counting down.
TGGTGTCCTGCGTGTTGGCGCAGATTTGCAAGGTCAGATCGCCGTGGCACAGGCTTGCGTCCAGCGCGTCATTCGGGAACCGGGTCATCCGGGTCAGATGGCGCGGTTTCAGGCCCGCAAGCCAGGGCCGGTCGTCAAACAGCGACGCCCCCAGCGAAACCGTCACCGTCAGCGCATCGGGCATGATGACAGGGCCAAGGATGCCTGACCCGGCGGGCGGCAGGCGCGGGTTCAGATCGGGGGCCGGGCCGCCGGTGGTCAGAAAGGCGATGCGGTCAGTCAGGCGACGCAGCAGATCCTGAAGGTCGTCGAGGGTATCGGCCACGACGCCAAAGCTGGCGATCATGCCATTGGCGGGGCGCGGCGTGACCACACCGGCCTGCACCCGCCCGAACATCGGCACATGATCGGCGGGCGAAGCCATGCGCCAGACCGGCGCATCGGTGACGTTATGTGCGCTTGTCTGCGTCTGCGTCTGCGCCTGCGCCGCCCCGGCAAAGGGACAGGCGGCAAGCGCGCCCATTGCACCAAGGATGCGGCGGCGGCTGGGGTTGTGGGGGCTGTCGGTCATGGCGTTACTCTAATCCGATGGCGGGGTTCAGGTCGGCGGCGGCGGTGGCGAGGGTGGCGAAACCTGCGGCCAACGCCGCGCGTTGATCGGGGCTGATGCTGGCGTAATCGGGCCAGCCCTGGGGCGTGGTCAGCACCTTCAGTGCCGTGCGGGTGGCGGTCAGGGCGGAGTCGTAACGGTCGGCGACCTCGGGCGCGGCCTCGCGCACCAGCGGCAGGACCAGACCGGCGGTCCGGGTGATGCCGTCCAGATTGGCGCTGATGCTGGCCAGATCGGCACCCGCCCAATGGTCCTCGCCGGCGGTAATGGCGCCTTGCGCCAGATGGTCGGCCTGCCGCGCGGCAGAACCCGCCAGATCCTCGGGCGCAAGGCGCAAGCCGCGCAGCCGGTCCGCAAGCGCGGTCACATCAGCCAGCAGACGGTCGGCCACGGGCAGCAGGCCCTCGGTCGTGTTCTGCCCCCAAAGCCCGTATTCAAGGCGGTGAAAGCCGGTGAAAGCAGGGTCGGCCTCGCGCCCCTCAAGATAGTCGGGCAGCGGGTCGATGGCGCTTTCCAGATCGGCAAAGCGGCTGGCGATGGGTTCAATGCGTTTATAGGGCAGGCGCGCATCCAGCCACGCCGCCCGTGCCGCATTCAGATCACCCGCTGCAATCGCATCGCGCAAGGTGCCCGTCTGCGCCACCAGATCGCCCGATTGCGCGGTCAGGAACAGGCGGAACTCGGACAGAGGGCCGATGAATGCGGTGATCGGGGGCGCGATGCGCGCGGCCTCGGATTCCTCGGATGGTGTGACGGTCAGCGTGCCGCGCGGGTTCGACAAAAGCCCGCAGGTGATCTGATATTCACCGGGTTTCAGCCGCGCGGTCAGCAGGGAATGAAAGCCGGGGGCGATGTTCTCGCGTTCCTCGACCACCATCACGCCGTCAAGGATTTCCCATTCGATCGGGCGGTCCGAGGCGTTGTGAATCTCGAATGTCGCGCGCCCGGCAGGCAGGGTGAAATCCATCGGATCACAGGTGCTTTGACCCACAGTGACCTTGTGGATCGCACCTCGTTCCGGCCCTGTGGCGGTCTGGCTGGCGTAATAGAACGCCGCTGCCGCCGCGACGACCAGCAGGGCGGCCCCCGCCACGGCGAAACGCATCAGGCGCGGGTTGGGCATGGTCTATCCTTTCACAGCCAAAGGCGCGGGTTGCGGGCGCAGGAACAGCGGCAAAGTAACGGCAAGATAGGCGGCCCAGATCAGCGCCTCGCCCAGGGTCGGTGTGTCGTCATAGCCCAGAAGGCCCGACAGAACCGTGCCAAGCGGGCCGGATACGGGCAGGCTGCGCGACCAGTCGAACAGGACGCCTTGCAGGTGGTTCCACAGCCCCGCCTCGTGCAGATTGCGCAGCACGCTGGCCAGCAGCCCCGCTGCGACGATCAGGATCAGGATACCGGTCCAGCGAAAGAACTGCCGCAGGTTGATGCGCACCCCAAAGCGATAGATCGCAACGCCCATCACGACCGAAACCGCCACCCCAGCCAATGCCGCCAGAGGCGCCGAAGGGCCGGGGCTTTGCTGGAATATCGCCAGCAGAAAGAACACGGATTCAAGGCCCTCACGCGCGACGGCGAAGAATGCCATGCCGATCAGCGCCCATGTCGCGCCGCCCGGTGCGGTTATTGCGCGGTCGATCTCGCCATGCAGGCCGGATTTGATCGAACCCGCCGCCCAGCGCATCCAGAACACCATCCAGGTCAGCACGGCAACGGCGATCAACCCGATGGCGGCCTCGAACGCCTCTTGCGTCTTTTGCGGAAACTCGGCGCTAAGGGCCAGCAGCCCCGCCCCCGCAAACAGCGACAGCGCCACGGCCAGCAGGATGCCCAGCCAGATCGCCGGCATCAGATCGCGCCGCCCGGTCTGGGCCAGATAGCTGGCGATGATGCCAACGATCAGCGCGGCCTCCAGCCCTTCGCGCAGCATGATGAGGAAAGGGGCAAGCATGTCAGGCCGGCCGATACGCGGCATGCCGCCGGACAGAAAGGGGCAGGCACTGTGCTGACATGACCGGTTCTTTCAAGGGGGTCACGAGGGACCGGGGTGGTTTTATACGCGATATGCGGCCACGCGTATTTAACGTAGTTATTTAGTCAGGAATTTCCGCCCTGACAATCGGGAATATGCGCCTGCGGCAGACTCCGCGCCGGTTTGTCGCACGGACAGCGGCCCGGTAAAGCGGTTTGACGACAGGGTTTTGTGTGCGGATGCCGCGCCCTGTTCCGGCGGACGGGCCGAACCACGGGCGCGCAGGGCGTCAGGTGCCGCGATCTGCATCCGTCGGGCGGCCGGACAGCGATGCCCCTGCGTGGTGACCGCATGAGGCCGCGAAAAGGGCACCATCCGGCCGTGCCGGGACTGCGGGAATATGGATCACATTTTTCGTGATTATAGACCGGACCCCCGTGATCGGTTAATCTGATTCATTCTTGTGAGATTGTCCGCCTGTGTCTGGTAAACTGCTGAAATCCGTTTTT
>JAUNTV010000310.1 GCA_030538515.1 Paracoccus sp. (in: a-proteobacteria) | reverse complement strand
CCTGAAGGAAAAAAGCGCCGGAAGGGGTCCTTCGCAGATCGCTTGCTGGTTACGTTCCCCTCGCAGACTTATCTGGGCTCATCCAGCACAGGTGGCGACACGCTTTAAGGCTTTCAGGATGCGCTGGCAGCAAGGCTACACAAGACACCAGGCAGAGATGGATCCACAGACCGTTAAAGCTCCCGACCGGCACGGATCAGTTGCCACGTTCAGCAAAGCGCGGCCAGGCCTGATCCACCCCTCCCGGCGGCCGAGATGAAGCATGACTTCCTTGATCCGGGCGCGGATGATCCGGGCCACCTCGCTGGCGATGGGAATGTCCTGCTTGTTCTCGGTGACGTCGAGATAGGCTTCGTCGAGCGACAGAGGCTCGATCAGATCGGCATGCTCGGCGAAGACCTCGCGGATCTGGTTGGATACGGCGCGATAAACATCAAAACGCGGCCTCACGAAGATCAGATCGGGGCAGCGCCGCTTGGCCGTGACCGACGGCATGGCGGAACGGACGCCGAAGACACGGGCCTCGTAGCTGGCGGCGGCGACCACGCCGCGCGCGGCAGATCCCCCGACCGCCACCGGCTTGCCGCGCAGGTCCGGATTGTCGCGCTGCTCGACCGAGGCATAGAAGGCATCCATATCGACATGGATGATCTTGCGGATCCTTTCGCCCGCCTCCTCACCTTCCCCGATCTGTTCCGCCGATCCCGACATGCCCTCACTCTATCATGCCGCCCTGATCGCCGGTTTCTCGACGATTTCCAGCAGGTCCGAGGGCAGCGGGCGCTGCAACGCCCTGGCCTCACGCCAATCGGCGGTGAGCCAGGTTTCGACCTCGTCGCGGCTGGTCAGGATTACCGGCATGGCCTTGAGATGGATCGGCCTGACGACCTCGTTGGCCTCGGTGGTCAGGAAGGCGAAGAACTCGTGCCTTCCCGGCCTCGGGGTCCGCTTCGATCCGCGCATGCCCTCCCAGCTTGTCCAGATGCCGGCAAAGGAGAACAGCGGCTGGCTCTGGTCCAGGGCGAACCAGTGAAGCGGCTTGCGCCGCGTCACCGGGTCAGGTTTCTGACCATATTCGGAGAAGGCCGTCGCGGGCACCACGCAGCGACGCTCGACCCCCAGCCAGTTCCGCCACCAGGGGCTGGATGTGTAGCGGATATTGGTGACGCCGGTATCCGGCGCTTCGGGGGATTTCAGGTATTCGAGGGGCGTCGGCATGCCCCAGGTCAGCCGGGTCAATTGCCGCCCCTCCTGGTATTGCGCACCACCGGCGCGGCTCGGTCGGGATAGATCTCTATCAGCGGCTCCATATTGCCGAGATCGTCCTCGATCAGGTCCACGGCATCATCGATTTCCTGCTGATTGCTCGCAAGTTCGTAGCGGTAGCACATCGCCCCCATTCCTTTCTTCTCATAACCCGCACCGGCACCGAACGCGACGTCCCGCGGATCACATCTCGGGTCTCCCGGATTGACACCGGATCCCACTGTGAACAAATGGTGAACTTACCAGTGGAATCGTCCGCTGCAAAGACCGTCCAGCCCAGGAAGCCCGCGGCCAGACATGCCCAGACCCGCAGACAGCCGCGCCATCGCCGAACTTCGAGACCGCATCGCGCATCTCGAAGGCGATGCCGCGCACCGGCGCGAAGTCCTGCCTTTCGGCCTGCCGGCGCTGGACCGCAGGTTGCCGGGCGGCGGGCTGGCGCTCGGCTGCCTGCATGAGGTGGCTGGACAGGCCTGCTCGGTCCGATCGTGGCCGCGATCATCACGCCTTGGCTGTCGGGGCTTTCGGAAGCATGTGGAGGGAGGTAGGTGCGACCCCTGTCGCCCGAAGACTCGCGCTGGCCCAAGGATCGGTGAACTTCCTAGCGGAGTATGTGGTGCGGGAGCGGCGGCACAACGTAGATCAAAACGGTCGAGACCGCTAGCAGGAGTCATTGAATCCGCAAGCAGCCTGTGACATCGTTAGGCGAACGGGGCGGCAGTCAAGAAATACGGTCGAAATGAATCAGCTGGCACTGAAAGCAACTTCTCAGAATCTTACAGACGAAGCCGCCGCGCCTGCGCCGCTCGCAAATGACTTAAAGGATCGCCGCTCTCAAGAACTGGTGTTCGCACTTGTTGGTCCACTGGGTTCCGGTTGCACTACGGTTGCAAACGAGCTCCACAAGCTTCTCAAGAACGAATATCTTTATATTGCACCAAAAATAATTACGATTTCGGATTTTATTCGCGACAGCTTCAATAAGAGGGGGAAAACGCTCCCGTCCCGGGAATCTGGACTGGATAAATATATTGCCTTGATGCAGGATGCCGGAAATGAATTGCGTGAAGAGTATGGGACGACTTATTTGATCGAAAAGGCCATTGAGTCAATCCACACTGAACGCAAAAGAGCTGGTGGATTTAGAGATGGGATAATTTTACCGAAACGCATTGCTTACATAATCGACTCAATCAAGAATATAGACGAAGCCGACCTTCTGCGAAGCGTCTACGGCGATTCGCTTATTCTAATCGGTGTATTTGCCCCCGATTCAATTAGGAATAAAAGACTTAAAATCAAAGAAAGTAAGAAGCAGACGTTTGTCGAGATTCTCAAGAGAGATCAGGGGGAAGAAGCTTCCTTTGGTCAGAAGACGCGCAAAGTATTTACCAGCGCTGACTTCTTTATCTGCAATGATGCAGATCATTACAGGCTGAACGAGAAGATCGAACGCTTCATCGAGTTACTTTTCGACGTTGGAGTTCATACTCCTACTCGTGAAGAAGCGGCTATGTATAAAGCAAGTTCTGTCTCGGCAAATTCAGCATGCATGTCACGTCAAGTTGGCGCAGCAATAGTTTCCTCTACCGGTGAATTCATTGGCGTTGGTTGGAACGATGTCCCGAAGTTTGGTGGCGGTTTATATAATGAAGATGATCGCTACACGGGAACCCAAGATGATCGTTGCTATAACTGGGGCGCCGGTGAATGCCATAACGAAATGCGGCGAATGGAAATTATTGCGGACGTTGTTCAGAAGATTGTTGGCTCTCGCCTTCTGAAGAAAGGCGTAAGCGCAAAGGATGTTCGAGACGCCATAGGCGGAACCAGAATCAAGGATTTGATTGAATTTTCCCGCTCCATTCACGCAGAAATGGAGGCTATAGTTTCTGTTGCGCGCGAAGGAAAACACTCCTTGGTCGGCGCAACCCTGTTCACCAACACGTACCCATGTCACAATTGCGCACGCCATATAGTTGCAGCCGGGATAAAACGTGTTGTTTACATTGAGCCCTATTTGAAGAGCCTTGCGACACAACTTCATGAAGATGCTATAACCGAAGTGCCGCATGACATTGATGATGATGGAAATCGGCTCAAGGAACCCGCATCACAGACCA
>JAUNTV010000309.1 GCA_030538515.1 Paracoccus sp. (in: a-proteobacteria) | reverse complement strand
GCGAGGAAGGCCCGCAGGCCGATGCCTACTACGCCAGCCGGGCGCTGCAAAGCCGGCTTGGGGCCTGGGCGTCGCGGCAAAGCCGGCCCCTGGCCTCGCGCGGGGTCTTGATGCAGGCGGTCGCGCGCGAGGGGTTGCGCCACGGGGCTGCGCCGAAGCGCCCGCCGCATTGGGGCGGCTTTCGCATCGCGCCGGTGCAGATCGAATTCTGGGCAGACGGGGCCTTCCGCCTGCATGACCGCTTCCGCTGGACGCGGCAGGCGGGGCCGGGCGAGGCGCATGAAATCCTGCAAAATGGCTGGCATATCACCCGCCTCGCCCCCTGAGGCTGCGCGATTCGCGTCATGCAAGGACCATCAAATATGATTGAAATGTATGGACTTGCATAAGATTTACGTTACGTTAACCAGACGTTTTGGGAGGGACGCGCCCGATGACTTGTGAAAACCTTGCCGGCAGAAATATATGAACCTGATCTTGCCGCCCACGCGCGGCTGTGAGTGTGATATTCTGCCATGACGATGCCTGAAGAAGCGGCTGTGACCGAGGTGAGCGGGGCCATCAAGTGGTTTGATCCGGCCCGCGGCTTCGGCTTCATCATCAGTGATGAGGGCGGCCCGGACATTCTGCTTCATACCAATGTATTGCGCAATTTCGGGCAGGGCTCGGTCGCGGATCGCGCGCGCATCACGGTGCTGGTGCAGGATACGGCGCGGGGGCGTCAGGCGGTGCGCATTCTGGCCATCGCACCGGCCGATCAGGGCAGCAGCCCCCCGATCAGCGACCTCGCCGATACCCCGCCCGAGGCGCTGGCGGCCATTCCCTTCCAGCCGGCACGGGTGAAATGGTTCGATCAGGCCAAGGGTTTCGGCTTTGCCAATCTTTTCGGTCAGTCGCGCGATGTTTTCATCCATTGCGAGGTGCTGCGCCATTCCGGTCTTTCCGATCTGGGCGTGGGCGAGGCCGTGGCGATGCGCGTGGTCGATGGCCGGCGCGGGCTGATGGCCGCGCAGATCGCCGCCTGGGAACGCGGCCTTCCCGCCGGGGAAGGGGGCGTGGCGGCCGGAAGCGCGCCATCGCCTGCAACCGGCGCCGCCGACACCGGCTTCGATCCTTCCCTGCCCACTGATCCGCAGCATGGGGGGCACGCATGATCCGGCCTTTGTTTCTGATCGCCGGGGCGGTCTTCTGGCTTGGCGGGGCGGGGCAGGGCGCGGCAAAGGGCATTGTCCCGGTCGCGGATTGCGCGGCGGATCAGGCAATCTTCGCACAGGCCGGCCAAACCATCCGGGTCGAGATCGCCGATACCCCCGCCGCCCGCGCGCAGGGGCTTATGAATGTTGCGGAACTTGCACCGCTCAGCGGCATGCTGTTCATCTACGAAGCCCCGCAACCCGCCGCTTTCTGGATGAAGAACACCTTGATTCCACTGGATATGATCTTCATGGACGCGCAGGGCGTGATCCGCCATATCCACGCCGATGCCATCCCCCATGACCTGACCGCCATCCCCGGCCACCTGCCAGACGATCCCGACCCGAACCGGCTGATGGTGCTGGAAATCGCCGGAGGCGAGGCCGCGCGCCTCAACCTGACCGAAGGCATGGCCATGACCCACCCCCGCCTTGATCAGACCCTTGCCGCCGCCCCCTGTCCGTAGGGCGCTGTTCTGGCGGTGCCTGCCGTGATCGCGGTTTCCTCTGCCCCCCGAACCCGGCCACCGGCAGGCGCGGGGGGCATGAGCCTTTGGTTCTGGATAAGGCATTGAAAAATGTATTGTTTCTTACCCTACCGCGCCGCCATGGGCAGCCAAAGCGCGATGACGGGAAAGATGATCACCAGCAGCAGGGCAGCGATCTGGATCAGCACGAAGGGGATGATCCCGCGATAGATCGTGCTGATGGGCAGATCGGGCGCGATGCCGCGCAGATAGAAGAGCGCATAGCCGAAGGGCGGTGTCAGGAAGGATGTTTGCAGGTTCAGCGCAAGCGCGATGGCGAACCAGATCATCACCTGCTCTCCCGGCATGCCGAAATCGAGCGCGGCGACCACCGGGGCCACGATGGGCACGACAACCAGCGTGATCTCGACCCAATCCAGAAAGAAGCCCAGAATGAAGATCAGCGCCATGATGGTGAAGAGCACGAAATAGGGGCTTGCCTCGTGGATGTCGAACAGATCATGGATCATCGCATCCCCGCCGAGCCTGCGGAACACCACCGAAAAGACCGAGGCACCGATCATCACGAAAATGATCATGGCGGTGGTCTTGGTGGTCTCGTGAAGCGCGCCGCGAAGGGTGCGCATGCTGAGCTTTCCTGAAATCAGCGCCAGAGCCAGCGCGCCCGCGGCCCCGATGGCGGCGGATTCGGTGGGCGTGGCGATGCCCGCGATGATCGTGCCAAGCACCGACAGGATCAGCAGGATCGGCGCGAGCAGATCGCGCGTCAGCGCGCGCGCCGCCGACCAGAAGGCACCGCGCGCCACCGCCTCGGGGGCGGGCACGCGATGGGGCGCGAAGATCGCCACGGCGGTCAGGTAAAGGAAATACAGCCCCGCCAGCATCAGCCCCGGCCCGATCGCGCCCATGAACAGATCGCCCACCGAGACCCGCATCTGATCGCCAAGCACAATCAGCATGATCGAGGGCGGCAAAAGGATGCCAAGCGTTCCCGATGAGGCGATCAGCCCGCTGGCCAGCCGCATGTCATAGCGCGCCGCGCGCATCGCGGGCAGCGCCATCATGCCCATCATCACCACCGAGGCCCCGATGATCCCGGTCGAGGCCGCCATGATCACCCCGATGATCATCACCGCGAAAGCATAGCCCCCCGGCGTGGCGCGAAACAGCGAGGCAAGCGATCGCATCAGCCGCTCGGCAATGCCCGACCGCTCCAGCATCAGCCCCATGAAGACGAAAAGCGGAATCGCCACCAGAAGCCAGTTCGTCAGGATGCCCGAATAGATGCGCTGCACGCCCATCGACAGAAACAGCACCGGGATACCGGCCAGAAAGGCAAAGCCGATGCCGACACCGGCCAGCACGAAGGCCACCGGATAGCCCGAGAAGATGCCCCCGATCAGGGCTGCCAGCATCATCAGCGGCCAGAGATGTTCGCTCATTCCTCGTCCTCGTCCTCGTCGTGATTGCCGCGTGCAAGCTGGATCGCCGTGCCGACGGCGCGGATCACGCCGAAAGCCGCGAGCATGGCGAAGGACAGGGGCAGCATGGCCTTGATGATCCAGCGGCTTTGAAGGCCGCCCTGGGTCGAGCCCTCATTGGTGTTCCAGGCGACCTGCGCGAAGCCCCAGCCATACCAGGCGATGATCAGGCAGAAGGGCAGAAGCAGGAAGATATCACCGAAAAGCCGCGCCCACAGGCGCTGGCGC
>JAUNTV010000308.1 GCA_030538515.1 Paracoccus sp. (in: a-proteobacteria) | reverse complement strand
GGAAAATTTCGTGCAGTCGGTGATCGATGCGATCGGCGGGGTGGCCGGAAAGGTGCTGGTTCTGGGCGGCGACGGGCGCTTCTTCAACGACCGCGCCGCGCAGGTGATCCTGCGCATGTGCGCAGCCGGGGGCGCGGCGAAAATCATCGTGGGGACGGATGCGATCCTGTCCACGCCCGCCGCATCGCATCTGATCCGCGCGCGCGGTGCCGATGGCGGCTTCATCATGTCCGCCAGCCATAATCCGGGCGGCGAGGATGAGGATTTCGGCCTGAAATTCAACGCTGCCAATGGCGGGCCCGCGCCCGAAAGCCTGACCGACCGGATCCATGCCCGCACGCAGCAGATCACCGAATACCGTATCCGGGTGGCGCAGGATGCCGATCTGTCACGCCCCGGCCTGACGCGCATGGGCGATATGCAGATCGAGATCGTCGACCCCGTGGCCGATTACGCGGGGCTGATGGAAAGCCTGTTCGATTTCCCCGCCATCCGCGCGCTTCTGCAAAGCGGCTTTCGTCTGCGCTTCGACGCCATGCATGCCGTGACCGGCCCCTATGCGCGCGACATTCTGGAAAACCGCCTGGGTGCCGCGCCCGGCAGCGTCGTCAATGCGACCCCCCTGCCCGATTTCGGCGGCACCCACCCCGACCCGAACCCGGTCTGGGCCGCAGATCTCATGGCCCGGATGATGGGCGCGGATGCGCCGGATTTCGGGGCGGCCTCGGACGGGGACGGGGATCGCAATATGATCCTTGGGCGCGGGATCTATGTCACGCCTTCTGACAGCCTGGCCGTTCTGGCGGCCAATGCGCATCTGGCACCGGGCTATGCGCGCGGGCTGGCGGGGGTGGCGCGTTCCATGCCGACATCGCGCGCCGCCGATCTGGTGGCCGAAAAGGCCGGGATTTCCTGTTTCGAGACGCCCACCGGCTGGAAATTCTTCGGCAATCTTCTGGATGCGGGCAAGGTGAGCCTGTGCGGCGAGGAATCGGCCGGCACCGGCTCGGACCATGTGCGCGAGAAGGACGGGCTGTGGGCGGTGCTGCTCTGGCTGAATATCCTGGCCGTGCGCGGACAGTCGGTCGCGGGGATCATGGCCGCGCATTGGGCGGAATATGGCCGCAATTACTATTCCCGCCATGATTACGAGGCCGTCCCGGCTGAAGGCGCGAATGCGCTGATGGCCCGGCTTCGCGCCATGCTGGACGCGCTGCCGGGGCAGGAATTCGCGGGGCTTGTGGTCGCTCAGGCCGATGATTTCGCCTATCACGACCCGGTGGATGGCTCGGTCTCGACGGCGCAGGGGGTGCGGATTTCCTTCACCGACGGCGCGCGCATCGTCATGCGCCTGTCGGGGACCGGGACCGAGGGCGCGACGCTGCGCCTTTATCTGGAACGCTACCAGCCAGCGGATGGCCAGCTTGACATGCCCGTCGATGACGCGCTTGCCCCGGTGATCAAGGCGGCCGGGGAAATCGCGCTGATCCGCGACCACACCGGCCGCGACGCGCCCGATGTCACGACCTGAGGCTGCGCGGGATGCTGAAAACGCTGGCATTGCGCGCGGTGCTTTTGCCGCTGGCACTGGGCTTCGCCTGCCTGCTGGCGGGGGTTTACGGCGCGCTGCACAATCAGATCTCCTACAGCGTCGCGCCGAGCTATTTCACCGAGTTCAAGTTCTTCCAGTTCCGCATGCCGCCCGCGCTTCATGACCGGCTTGGCGCGACCCTGATCGGCTGGCGGGCAAGCTGGTGGATGGGGCTTTTCATCGGGCTGCCGCTGTGGCTTTTGTGCCTGTTGGTGCAGGGAACCGGCGCGGCCATCCGCGCCTATCTTCTGGCGGGTCTGGCGGTGGTCATGGTGACGCTGGCGATGGGGATCGGCGCGCTGATCTGGGGGGTTCTGGTTTTCGGCCCCGATAACCTGCCCCTATGGGTCTTCGGGCGCAACCTCTCGGACCCGGTTTCCTTCGCCATCGGCGGCAATATGCACAATCTCACCTATCTGGGCGGGGTCATTGGCCTGATCGCGGGCGCGGTGGTGGTGATCTGGCAGGCCCGCGCTGTCCGAAAGGGCGCGAGGACGGGCGGATGACCCCCGATATCGTGGGCACCATCGGCGCGTATGTCTGGTGGCTCGATTACGGATCGGTGCTGGTCTTCGCGCTGACCGGCGCGCTTGTCGCCTCGCGCCAGCAACTCGATATCATCGGCTTCATCTTCATGGCCGCGCTGACGGCTGTGGGGGGCGGGACGGTGCGCGATCTGGTGCTTGGCCGCGCACCGGTCTTCTGGGTGGCGCAGCCCGAGCTGATCCTGATCGCTGCCGGTGCCGCCTTTTTCGTCTTCTGGACCGCACCGCTGCTGGAAAGCCGCTATCGCTGGCTTTTGTGGCTGGATGCGATCGCGCTGAGCGTCGCGGTTCCGGCGGGGCTTGGCGTGGCCATGGCCGGCGGCTTCGGCCCGGTGATCGTGGTGATTGCGGGCATCATCACCGGCACGCTTGGCGGGCTGATGCGCGATGTGGTCGGCAATGAGGTGCCACTGGTTCTGAAAGGACGAGAGCTTTACCTGACCTGCGCCTTCGGCGGCGCGCTTGCGGCCCTGCTGCTTGTCTGGCTTGGCCTGCCCCGCCCGCTGGCGCTGACCGGCGCGGGCCTGACCACATTCCTGATGCGCGCAGGCACGCTGATCTGGGGCTGGCAACTGCCCGGCTACCACCCCCGCCCGCCAAGAAGCAAGGGCTGAGCAGGGCCGGGGGTTTTCCACCCCCGGACCCCCGGAGGATATTTTCGGACAGAAGAAGCTGCGCTCGTCGGGGGCTGTGTTCAGGTCGTGCGTTGCGCGCTGTCTGAATGCGCTTCGGGGTCGTGGTCGATGCGGGTGGCGATTTCCCTGGTCCAGGCGCTGACCGCGGGCACGCGCGAGCGGTCGATGCGATGGGCGTATTTCCTTGCCACCTCGACCACCTCGGACAGAAGGCCGTCCTGAAGCGTGATCGGGTTCAGGCCAAGCGACAGGAACTGGTCGTTCCTGACGATGAGGTCGTTCTCATCGGCCTCCTTGCGGGGGTTGGGCAGGTTCATGACGCGCGCGCCGGTGAGACGGGCGACGAGGGCGGCGAGATCGCGGACGCGGTGGGTCTCGGTCATCTGGTTGAAGATCTTCACCCGCTCGCCCGCCGCAGGCGCGTCCTTGAGCGCCAGTTCGATGCAGCGCACGCAATCCTGGATATGGATGAAGGCGCGGGTCTGCCCGCCCGAGCCATGCACCGTCAGCGGATAGCCGATGGCCGCCTGAATGAGAAAGCGGTTCAGCACCGTGCCGTAATCGCCATCATAATCGAAGCGGTTGACAAGCTGTTCATGGCGCCGGGTCTGGTCGGTATGGGTGCCCCAGACGATGCCCTGAT
>JAUNTV010000307.1 GCA_030538515.1 Paracoccus sp. (in: a-proteobacteria) | reverse complement strand
CCCGCCGTCGATCCCGCCGCCGCCCGAGCCAAGCGCCATGTTGTCGCGCGTGGCGCCCCAGCTTGCCTGTTTTTCGACCGTCACGTCCGGCATGCCATGCCTGGCGAAAAAGCCCTTTTCCAGCGCGATGATCAGCGGCGCGCTGTCGGTGAGCGCGATATAACCCAGCTTTGCGCCGGTGACTTCGGGCGCGGGTGTCGCGGCCCATGCGCCGCCCGGCAGCGCGATACGCGCGGCGGCGACGGTGGCGGCAAGGCTGGCTGCGGATTTCAGAAACTGGCGGCGGTCGGGCGGCTGGTTCGGGGTCAAGTCGCGGCTCCTTCAAAGGGCTGAGCATGAAAAAAGCCACCAGCCCGGCCGCCCGTCAGGGGCGTCGAAACGGTGGCGTCATTGCCTGTCTGGGAAAGCCCCGCATCCTTGCGGGTGGTCTGGCCGGGTTGCGCCGTTGCAACCGATCCGGGTTCAGGATTGCGATGCCGCGCTGCGGCGTCAAGCCTTGCTACATGTGGCGGGGAGGATTGCACGCATTTGCAGCAGTATCATGCCGCGCTGCGGCAAGCTGCCCGGAATTTTAGCGCAGCGGAAACGCGGGGTCGAAAATCGCGCCATCGAAGAAGGCATCCGGCCCCAGAATCATCCGCCCGGTTTCGGCGGGGGCAAGGGTGGGGGCGGTCATCATCCCCTCGACCTTGGCCGAGGCACCGGGCAGATCCGCGCCGATCCCGCGCAGGTGGCGGCGATAGACATCGGTGCGGAAACATTCCGCCGCGCGCGCCATTGCCGGTGCCGGGTCCAGCCCGTGCTGAAGCGCCAGCCGCCGCGCCAGCATGGCCGCGATGCTGCGCCACGGGAAATTCGCCGCGCCGTCATGGAAGCGGATGAAATCGGGGGCGTAGCGCAATTCACCCGTCGCGCGGACATGGATCTGGCCCAGAAGGCCGCGCTCGGTCAGTTCGGGGGGCAGGTTCAGATAATCGGCGCGCGACAGGATTTCCGCGGCCGTCCCGCGATTGCCGGGCCTGTCCAGCCAGCGCGCCGCGCGCCAGACCGCCCGCATCAGCCGCCCCGTCAGATCGGGGCGCGCGTCGATGAAATCGCGCGTCAGCACCAGCCCCTTTTCGGGGGCTGCGGCCCAGATCGCCCGGCCCGGCAGCAGCAGCGCGCCCGCCCCCGCCTCGACCGCATGGGACGCCCATGGCTCGCCCACGCAAAAGGCATCGACCTCTCCGGTTGTCATCGCATCGGTCATCCGTGGCGGCGGAACCGTGTGGATGCTTAGCGCCTGGCCGGGGGCGGTGCCGTCCAGCCAGCGCAGCACAAGTTCGATCTGGGTGGAAAAGGGAAAGGGCACGCCCACGCGCAGGGGCCGGTCCCAGACGGCGGCCAGCGCATCGCGGGCGGCCAGCGGATCGTGGAAATCGAAATCATGACCATGCCGGTGCAGCGCGTCTTCGATTGCGCCCGAGACCGCGATCGCCTGCCCGCCTTGCGACAGGATCATCACCAGATCAAAGGCGGGACAGGCCGGCCCGAAGCCAAGCGCCTGCGCGATCGGCATAGGCACCAGCATATGGGCGGCGTCGATAGCGCCCGTCCCCAGCAGATCGCGGCTTTGCGCCCAGCTTGTCGCGCGGATCAGGTCCAGCGTCAGCCCTTCTTCGGCGGCGAAGCCCAGTTCCTGCGCGATGATCACCGGGGCGGCATCGGTCAGCGGCAGATAGCCAAGGCGAAGCGGTGTCAGGCTCATGTCAGCAGCCCCGCCGCCATGACCAGTTGCTGGGCGATATCGGCCATGCGGCGGTTCTGGTCCTTCATCAAAATCGCCTTGGCGCGGTCGATGATCTTGCGTTCCTCCAGCGCGGCGCGGGTCGCGGCCAGTTCGGCACGCATCTTCTGGAACATGTGGAAGCGCGCGATGGCGGCATCCAGAACCGGCTTGATCCGGTCAGGGTGCAGCCCGTCGACGACATAGGCCGATACGCCCGCCTCGATCGCCGCCCGCGTCAGGTTTTCGTCCGAGCGGTCGACGAACATGGCCACCGGACGCTCCATCGGGCCTGACATCAGCGCCAGCCCCTCAAGCACGTCGCGGGAAGGATCGGCCACGTCGATCAGCACGATATCGGGCTTTTGTTCCGCGATGCGCCGCGCAAGGCCGGTTTGTTCGGAAATCACGGTGACAAGGTGATCGCCCGAGGCCCGCAGCCCGTCGACGATCTTCAGCGCCCTTTCCCGGTCGCGTTCGACGACGATGACAGAAAGCCGGTCCATGGCCCGAGATGGCACCGCCCCGCGCGGATCGGCAACCGTTTGGCGCGGCCAGAGGGGGCTGACGCGGGCAAGGGTTGAAATTCAGGCAGCCGCGTTTCGGAATGCCCGGTTTTTCATCACGCGGCTTCGGTGCTGCGGCGGGCCGAGGGCCTTGCCCCCTTACCCCCTTACCCCTCGGTCGAGCGTTGCAGCAATTCGCGGCCGTAATCCGTGCTCAGCTGGCCGGCGCGAAGCGCGTCGGTGGTGGCGATCTCCTCGATCCGGCCCCCCCGCAGGATCGCCAGCCGGTCGCACAGAAAGCTGATCACCGGCAGGTCATGAGTCACCAGCAGAAAGGTCAGCCCGTTTTCCTCGCGCAGCGATTTCATCAGATTCAGGATTTCCGCCTGGACCGAGACATCAAGCGCGCTTGTGGGTTCGTCCAGAAGCATGACCGGTGGCCCCAGCATCAGCGCACGGGCGATGGCGACGCGCTGACGCTGGCCCCCTGAAAGCTGATGGGGCAGGCGGAAGCGGAAGCGGCGCGGCAGGCCGACCGCATCCAGCATGGCCAGCACGCGCGCATCGCGGCCCTTGATGCCATGGACCGCCAGCGGCTCCGACAGGGTGTCATCGACCGTGCGGCGCGGGTGCAGGCTGCCGTAAGGGTCCTGAAACACCATCTGCACGACACGCGCAAGCGGCGCGTGGCGGCCCGGCCGCAATGCGTGCCCCGCCAGTTCGATCCGGCCCGACCAGTCGGCAATCTGGCCTGCCAGCGCCTTCAGGATGGTCGATTTGCCCGAACCGCTTTCCCCCGCCAGCGCGAAGCTTTCGCCCGGTGCCACGTCAAAGCTGACACCGTGAAGCACGGTGGTCTTGCCGAAACGAACCGTCAGATCCTGAACCGAGATCACAGCATGCTCCGATCCAGAACCGGCAGGCGCGCGCGCGTTTCGTCAAGCCGGGGCAGGCTGGCCAGAAGCCCGCGCGTATAGGGGTGGCGCGCCTGATCCATGGCGCTGGCGGAAAGTTCCTCGACGATGCGGCCCTGATACATGACCAGCACCCGGTCGCACCAGCGTTTCACCATGTTCAGATCATGCGAGATCAGCATCAGCCCCATGCCGCGCCTGCGCACCAGATCGTCCAGAATATCCAGCA
>JAUNTV010000306.1 GCA_030538515.1 Paracoccus sp. (in: a-proteobacteria) | reverse complement strand
ATAGCGATATTCGGGCGCATCGGGCAGTTCGTGCAGCGTCACCGTTTCGGGCACGCCGGCGCCGATCACGACCTCGCCGTCAAGAAAGACGGGTTCGTGCGGGTTGGCATCGATATAGGCGCGGATCTCGGGCGCGGGCGGGGTGGTGGCGGCACCGGTCGCGGTGCCTGCGGTAGCACCCACGAGCGCGCCGAGCGGGCCCGCCGCAAGCGCACCGGCCACGGCACCCGCCGCCGCGCCCACGGCTGCGTTCTGTCCCTGCGTTTGGGGATCGATCTCGCCGGGGGTTTCGATCACGGTGATGGCCAGTTCTTCGCGATGGGGGATGATGGGCAGGAATTCCTCGCCCATTCTGGCGGTCAGATAGTCGCCATAAGCCCATGCGGTGGTGCCGTCATGGATGACTTCGCACCAGTTGGCTTCCTCGATACAGCCGGTCACGGCGACCTCGGCCCCGCCCGGAAGCGTGCCGATCACCTCATGCCAGACGCCGGGGCCCGAGCGAAGGTTCAGATCGGTGCCGGCTGTGGCCATGGTTTCGGCCATGGCTGCGCCGCCAAGACCCAGGGTCGCGGCAGTGGTGATTGCAAGAAGTCTACGCATGTTTCATTCCCGTTCCTGTTGATGATCCGGGCGCGTCTGGCCCGTTTTCCGGGCAGACAACCCCGCGTGGCGGCGGGGCGTTTCATCACAATACTCTGTGCTGATAAAGGTTAGTCAGCGGGAACCGGTGGCGATCAGAAGCAATCGGCGGCGGTGGCGCATGGCGCAATGGTTGCGGGCCAGCAATGCGAACAGCGGGTTGAGCATGCCCTGCGCGATCTCGAAACGCTCGGTCAGCCGGCAGCAATCGGCGGCAGGGGTCACCGCAAGCGTATGGTGCCACGCCAGAAACCCGCTGAGGGCGATGCGCAGGATCATCCGGCCATGGTCGCATTCGGTGATTCTGGCCAGATGGGGATGCGGCCGGCCCAGAATCGCGATATCGGCGCAAAGCCTTTGCCCCGTGCGCAGCGGGCGGGAGACCGCGTTCAGCGCGAATTCGGCCCGGTCAGAGACCGCCGCCCAAAGCACCGCTGGCGCGAGCGCGTAATCATGCTGGATAATGACCGTCTGCATGCCCGCCCCCCGATCCTTGCCCGGCCCGGCGCGCGGGGCGACACGGGCCAAGGCACCGCGCCGCCCCTTTTCGAGAGTAACGTCATGAGGGAAAATGATGACGCCCCGCCCCAACGCCCGAAGACCCGGATGGTTGCATGCCCGATGCCCGCGCTTGCCAAGGCGCACCAAAAGCGCCAGCCTGCGCGCGCAGAAAAGCCCCGAGGAGAACGCCATGAACCGGCAGCCGACCGATCTGAAGATGATGCTCAAGGACCCCACGCTTCTGGAAAGCCGCGCCTATATCGCGGGCGAGTGGGTCGGGGCCGCCGATGGCAGGACATTCGCCGTCACCAACCCCGCGCGCGGCGATGTGATCGCCGAGGTCGCCGATATGTCGCGCGCCGATGCCGCCCGCGCCATCACGGCCGCTGGCGAGGCGATGAAGGCCTGGGCCGCGCGCACCGCCAAGGAACGCGCACAGATCATGCGCCGCTGGTTCGATCTGATGATGGACAATCAGGATGATCTGGGCCGCATCCTGACCGCCGAGATGGGCAAGCCGCTGACCGAGGCCAGGGGCGAGATCGCCTATGGCGCCAGTTTCGTCGAATGGTTCGGCGAGGAAGCCAAGCGCATCTATGGCGAGACCATCCCCGGCCATATGCCCGACAAGCGGCTTAGCGTTCTGCGCCAGCCGATCGGTGTCGTCACCTCGATCACGCCGTGGAACTTCCCCAATGCGATGATCGCGCGCAAATGCGCCCCCGCCCTGGCCGCCGGCTGCGGCTTCGTCGCCCGCCCCGCCGCCGAAACCCCGCTTTCGGCGCTGGCGATGGCGGTGCTGGGGGAACGCGCGGGCCTGCCGGGGGGGATTTTCAACGTGGTGCCCTCGTCACGTTCCAGTGAGATCGGCAAGGAATTCTGCGAAAACCCGCTCGTGCGCAAGCTGACCTTCACCGGCAGCACGGAAACCGGGCGTATCCTTCTGCGTCAGGCGGCTGATCAGGTGCTGAAATGCTCGATGGAACTGGGCGGCAACGCGCCCTTCATCGTCTTTGACGATGCCGATCTGGATGCGGCGGTGGAAGGCGCGATGGCGTCGAAATTCCGCAATAACGGCCAGACCTGCGTTTGCGCCAACCGCATCTATGTGCAGGCCGGCGTTTATGACGCTTTCGCCGAAAAGCTGGCGGCGGCGGTGGACAAGCTGCGCGTCGGCGACGGGCTGGAAGATGGCGTGACCACCGGCCCGCTGATCAATGAAAGCGCCGCCCGAAAGGTCGAGGAACATATCCGCGACGTGCTGGATGGCGGCGGCCAGATCGTCACAGGCGGCAAGCGCATGGATGGGCTGTTCTTCCA
The DNA here is from genome assembly GCA_030538515.1 of Paracoccus sp. (in: a-proteobacteria). Lineage (GTDB taxonomy): Bacteria > Pseudomonadota > Alphaproteobacteria > Rhodobacterales > Rhodobacteraceae > Paracoccus. The sequence continues at coordinate 952 of JAUNTV010000306.1, read as the reverse complement.
GCCCACCGTCGTGACCGGCGTGACCGATGACATGCTGGTCGCGACCCAGGAAACCTTCGGCCCGCTGGCCCCCCTGTTCCGCTTCGAGACCGAAGAAGAAGCGATCGCCAGGGCCAATGCCACCATCTTCGGGCTGGCCAGCTATTTCTACGCCCGCGACATCACCCGCATCACCCGCGTGCAGGAGGCCCTTGAATACGGCATCGTGGGCGTCAATACCGGCCTCATCTCGACCGAGGTGGCCCCTTTCGGCGGCGTCAAGCAATCGGGCCTCGGCCGCGAGGGCAGCCGCCACGGGATCGAGGATTTTCTGGAAATGAAATATATCTGCCTCTCGGTCTGACCGTCTGACAGGCCCTTCACAGGGAAACACGAAAACGCGAATTGCGTGAAATGGCAGCAGGCAGCGCACCGGTTTCCCTGTAACAAGGGTATCAGCGCCGCCAGCGAAGCGGCATCAAGAACAGAAAAAACGACGATGAGGCAGAACATGCTTGGCAAAATTCTCTCAGGCGCGGTGATCGCGGCCTGTCTGGCGCTGCCGGCGCTGGCGCAAAGCACGGTGCGACCGGTGATCTTCGCCGCAGGCTCGACCGGGACGGCGGTGACGGGCCGGATCACGGGCCATGATACGGCGGATTTCACGCTGCTGGCCGAGGCCGGACAGCATATGACCATCCGCATGAATACCGACAGCAGCTCGGCTTATTTCAACATCTACGCGCCGGGCACGACGCCGGAAACCGCCGCCGCGATCTTTACCGGCAGCAGCCAGGGACTTCTGGCCGAACTGACGCTTCCCGCCAGCGGCACCTATCTGATCCGCGCCTATCAGATGGCCAGTGCGGCGGCTGAAAACCGCACCGCGCAATTCGCGCTGACCATCGATATCGCCGGGCGGCGTGCGCAAAGCGGCGATGTGGCCGGCGCGCTGAACTCGGAACCGGATTTC
>JAUNTV010000305.1 GCA_030538515.1 Paracoccus sp. (in: a-proteobacteria) | reverse complement strand
CGATGCCTTTTGCGTTGTGACGCCCGAATACAACCACAGCTTTCCCGCCAGCCTGAAACACGCCATCGACCACTTCCGGGGCGAATGGTCGGCCAAGCCCGTCGCCTTGGTGTCTTATGGCGGAATGGCGGGCGGACTGCGCGCCGCCGAGCATTTGAGGCTGGTTTTCGGGGAGCTTCACGCCCCGACGATCCGCGAAATGGTGAGCTTTCATAATGCTTGGTCGAGCTTCGACGCCCAAGGCAATTCGGACGAAATGGATCGCGCGGCATCGGCGGTGATGACGCAACTGCGTCAACTGGAATGGTGGGCGCGTCACCTGCGTAACGCTCGCATCGCTGACCCTTATGCGTTCTGAAATGCGGGCGACGATTCATAGCCGAGCGACCCCCGAGGCGCTGACATTGGCGGTGGTGCTGGTCGGATTTCTGACCCTGCCCATGTCAATGTCCGGCACTGGCGTCGCGCTGCCTCAGATCGGGGCGGAACTCGATGCCTCTGGCGCTCCGGTTCAATGGATCGTCTCGGCCTACTTTCTCACCGCATCGGCGTTCATGCTGGTTTCCGGTTCTCTCGGAGACTTGTTGGGGCGAAGGCGCATCTATCGCGTCGGCAGCTTGCTTTATGTGCTTGGTTCCCTCGGTTCGGCTGCTGCGCCTGGAATAGGATTGCTGCTTGCGGCCCGCGTTGTCACCGGCCTCGGAGCGGCGGCGATCATGGCGGGCGGGGGCGCACTCATCGGAGCTAACTTCTCTGGAAAGGCGCGGGTGCGGGCATTTGCGGCTGTCGGAACGACCGCCGGCATTGGCCTTGCAATCGGCCCGACACTTTCCGGCTGGCTGGTTGACGGCTTTGGCTGGCGCACGAGCTTTGCGGTGTTCGCAGCGGTTGGCGTTGTCCTCGCATCAGGCACGTTGCTCATGTGGGAAACCCGTGCGGATCACGAAGCCCGCGTGGATTGGGCGGGAGCATTGGTGTTCATCGTCACCCTTGCCCTGTTCATGTTCACGATCACACAGGGCGCGAATCTTGGCTGGTTCAGCGCCAAGATGTTGCTTCTGATCGCTGTCGTCCTGTCCTTGGGTGCGGCATTCATCGCCATCGAGCGGCGCGCGGCCAATCCGGTATTGAGCTTGGCTCTCTTTGCAAGCCGCCGCTTTGTAGGCTGGATTGTCGCGGCTATTACCATGTCGTTCGCGTTTGGCGGCGTGTTAGCGTTTCTGCCGACCTATCTGCAAGGAGCGGCATCCTACACGGCTGCACGATCCGGGTTGGTCATGCTCATGCCGACCGCGCCGATGCTGGTCATGCCTCTTGTCGCGGGCTGGCTGGTCAATCGCGGCACTTCCGCAAGGATCGTCATCATCGTGGCATTGGCCGCTCTTGCGGCGGGAAACTTTTGGCTGACGACCCTCCACGCGGGGGCTACCCCCATCTTGCTGCTTGGCCCTCTGGTAACGCTCGGCATCGGAATGGGACTGGCCAGCGGCACCATAGATGCACAGGCGATGAACGATGTGCTCCCGTCACAGACAGGCATGGTGGCAGGCTTGTTGAACACGGTGCGCGGCACCACGCAGGCGCTCGTGTTAGCTATCTTCGGCGCAGGACTGATCGGTGTTCTGACAATAGCCCTCGGCTCTCCCGAAACTGCTGGCCGCGTTGCAACTGGATATGTCGATAGTGGTGCGGCGGCTCATCAAGTGGAGGCGCTGACGACCGCATGGAGGCTTGTTCTCGGTGCGACCGGAGTGTTCTGCACCTTGGGGGCGCTACTGGCCTTTGCGCTTCTTCGTCCTGTTCCCGATGCAAGCGGAAAGTGAGGATGTAGCGCGATGCGGCGGCGCTCGATACAGATGATTGATCGTCAAGGGGAAGCGCCCACTGCGCTTGGCTCGTGCATTCCCCTCACGTCTCTAATCCATGTTCTTGCCGTCGCCGAATACCTGAGCTTCCACCGCGCCGCCAAATCACTCGGTGTCAGCCAACCCAGCGTCAGCGCGAGGATCAGGACGCTGGAGGAGGACCTTGGCGTCCGTCTGTTCGAGCGCAACACCAGAGGCGTGCGGCTCACCGAAGCCGGGCGCCTCTTTGTCGAACGGGTATCGGTTGGCGTCGATCAACTGAACTATGCGGTGAAGACCGCGGGCATGGCGGCGTCGGGCGAGTGCGGCCGGCTTCGCATCGGCATCCATGCCCTGATCCCCCGCAGCTTCCTCGCTGAACTGATCGGGCAATATCGGGAAGCTCATCCGGGCATCGAGGTCGAGATTACCGAAGGCACGGCCCGCGATGCGATTATGCAGCTTCGCGCCGACCGGCTGGACGTGGCGTTCGTAGCCGGAAGCCCCGAGCTATCCGACTGCCATACCCGCCCGATCTGGACCGAACAGCTTGTCGCCGTTTTGCCGGAGCGGCACCAACTCGCTACGCAGCCGGTCATCACCTGGGCCGATCTGGTGGGCGAGACATTCCTTGTGCGTCAGGGCGGCACCGGCCCGCAGGTTCACGACCATATTGTGCTGCGTCTCGCCGGGCGCTGGCCCGCGCCGTCGATTCTGCGCTTCGACGTGGGGCGCGGCACATTGTTGTCCATGGTGGGGCAGGGGTTCGGCGTCACAATTGTCGGCGCAGCCACATCGCTGCTGCCGACGACTGGCGTCGTCTTCCTGCCGTTCGCCGACGAACCGGAGCCGGTCCCGTTCTCGGCCATCTGGTTGCCGTGCAACCGCAATGCCACGCTGCGCAATATGCTCACGCTTGCGGGCAGGTTGCGCCGCACCGGCGATTCGTTTCGGCTGGCGCGTCAGCAGTAGCGGGACGGACGGGTGCGCTGACGCGAATCGTCCTATTTACCGCCACCAGTATCCGGCAGCACTCCCGCATCATCTTTCCTGTTGCCTGCCCGGTTTTTGCCTACTCTCTGATCGGCTCCGTCTCTTTTCTCGACTGGAGCCTGGATGCGCGGAGGCCGAATCTTATGGGGCCAGATCATGGTGGTTTTCACCATCGTTCTGGTGATGACCTGGGCGGCGACGCAATGGGTTGCGTTCCGCCTCGGCTTCCAGCCCCAGCTTGGCGATCCGTGGCTCGAGCTGGTCGGCTGGCCGATCTACTACCCGCCCGCTTTCTTCTGGTGGTGGTTTTCCTTCGACGCCTATGCGCCCGCGATTTTCGTGGAGGGCGGCATCATCGCCGTATCGGGCGGTTTCCTCGCCATCGTCGCTGCCATCCTCATGTCGATCATTCGAGCGCGTGAAGCCCGCAACGTCGCCACATACGGATCGGCGCGATGGGCCGAGGACAAGGAAATCCGCGCCGCCGGTCTGATTGATCCCGATGGCGTCGTGCTTGGAAGGCATCCCCAGGACTATCTGCGCCATGACGGCCCGGAGCATGTCCTTTGCTTCGCCCCGACCCGGAGC
>JAUNTV010000304.1 GCA_030538515.1 Paracoccus sp. (in: a-proteobacteria) | reverse complement strand
AGGCTTTCCAGCAGCGCCGTTTCCTCGCCGCAGATATAGGCGCCCGCGCCGTGGTTCAGGTAAAGATCGAAATCCCAGCCGGAATTCGCGGCATTCCTGCCCAGAAGCCCGGCGTCATAGCATTCGTCGATCGCGGTTTGCAGGGCCTCGCGTTCGCGGATGAACTCACCCCGGATATAGATATAGGACGCATGCGCGCCCATGGCGAAACTGGCGATCAGCGCGCCCTCGATCAGCGTATGAGGGTCGTGGCGCATGATCTCGCGGTCCTTGCAGGTCGCGGGCTCCGATTCGTCGCCATTGATGACCAGATAGGCCGGGCGGCCATCGGATTCCTTGGGCATGAAGGACCATTTCAGCCCGGTCGGGAAGCCCGCGCCCCCCCGCCCGCGCAGACCCGAGGCCTTCATCTCATCGACGATCTTGTCACGCCCGCGCGCGATGATCCCGGCGGTGCCGTCCCAGCAGCCCCGCGCCATCGCGCCCTTCAGCGAACGGTCGCCCATCCCGTAAAGGTTCTGGAAAATCCTGTCCTTGTCCTGCAACAGCATCCGTTCTTATCCTTCCTTGCCCGACCGCGCCTTGCCGCGCTGCCAGATACGCCAGGTCACAAGCAGCGACCAGACAAAACCACCGATCGCGGCCAGATCCGCGAGAAACGCATATTCCGAGGGCCAGCCGTAGCGCCGACCGGCCCAGTTTGCCAGCAGCCACAGCACCCCTGTCGCCGCCATGACAAGCGCCGCCAAACGCAGTTGTACCGCTTCGCCCGGAGTCCGCGCCGCCATCACGCCCCCTTGCCCTTGACCAGAAGTGCCGCCTGCCCCACCCAGTCATCGCTGCGGATACGCCCGCCCATGCGCCCCAGCAAGGCGGCATGATGGTCGATATCGGCGTCGGACCATGCGGCGATCTGCGCAAAGCGGGTCACGCCATTTTCGTTAAGCGCCCCCTCAAGCTGGGGGCCGATGCCCTTGATGTCCTGCAAGGCATCGGGCCTGGCCTTGCGGGCTTTCGACTTCTCTGCCTTCGCAGGCTTGTCGGCCTTCGCTTTCTTCGCTTTCCCCTTCACCGGGGCGGCTGCATCGGCCACGGCCTCGGCGAACTTCTTTACCCTTGATTTCCCAAGAACTTCCTTCCCCGGCAGCACACCATCCGCGCCAGCCTTTGCAAGCTTCGCAGATTTTCCGGCCTTGCCCTTGCCTTTGCCCATGCCTTTACCCTTCTCGGCCTTCCCCGGCTTTTCGGACTTGGTTTTCCCGGCCTTGGGCGGGGTTGGCCCGGCCTCGGAACGGGGGGCGGGCTGAGATACCGGCTCAATGACCGGTTCCGGCGCGGGTTCAGGCTGGCGCATGACCACAGCATCCAGCGGGTCGCTGGCCACGGCGGACCTGCCACCGGGCGAGACAAGCGCCGCCAGCGGGGCGACAGCAGGCGGCGCGGTATCCTTGCTGACGGCTGGCGTCACGATCCCCTTGCCGCGCGCGGCAAGCGCATCCATCGCGTCGATCATGGCTTCGCTGGCATCTTCAAGGCGGCTTCCCGCGCGTTCCAGAATGCCGTGATCCGGCGGCGGCTGGCGGCGATCCTGCCAGGCGCGGCGGCCCTTGTCCATCGCGGTCATGGCGCTGGCGGAAAAGGCCAGACCTGCATCGACCACGGCCTGCTCGGCCCGGTCCAGAACGCCATGGCCTGATGGCGCGGGCGCGGGTGCTGCGTCCAGCACCTCGGCATCCTCGGCCGCGCCACCGCGCCCCGAACAGACCAGCCAGATCAGGGTGCGGCCAAGAAGAAAGAATGCAACAAGCCCCAGCACGAAGCCGCCAAGCAGCGTCGCGTTGAAGATCCAGACCAGCAGCCCGACGACAGCCGCCGCCAGCCAGCAATTCCGAGAGCATTCGTTCTTCAGCATCACTCTTCCCGTTCGGGTTGCGCCTGTCCTATGCGTTCTGGTCCTTGCGATCCTTTATGAATTGCTGCGCCTGCCGGACCCATTCATCGCGGCTGACACGGCCATGAAACCCTTCCAGATTTTCGTCCACCCAGGCGATTTCCGCATCATCCCAACCGGCGATCTGGTCGAAATGATAGATGCCCAGATCGTGCAGCAGCGATTCCAGCGCCGGCCCCACGCCCGAGATTTCCTTCAGATCATCCGGCCCGCCCGCGCGCGGGGCGTCCATTTTCTGCGGCTGACGCCCGGTGATGGCGGGCTGGCCATGGGCACGGTCATCGACGGCGGCCCCGGCCCCGGTTTCGGCGCGCGCCAATGCGGCCTTGCCAAGCCATGGCGTCAGGATCGGCACCTCGGTTCCGTCGATACGCTTCACGGTATCGCCCAGATCCACCGCCAGCGCGACCGAGGCGTTGTAGCCTTCAGCCGCAGGCAAAAGCCCCGTCAGCGCGTTCTGGCCGGTCTTCGGCTCGGACGAGAAGCGGCCATCCTGAGGGCCGGGCACAGGCACCTTGCCATCCGCCAGCGCATCGATCAGCGCGGAAAGCTTTTCGGCGGTCAGGTCCTCATAGAAATCCTTGCCGATCTGGACCATGGGCGCGTTCGAACAGGCACCAAGGCATTCGACCTCTTCCCAGGAAAACTTGCCGTCATCTGACAGCATATGCGGCTGCGGCGCGATCTTTTCGCGGCAGATCGCGATCAGATCGCCCGCGCCGCAGATCATGCAGGTGGTGGTGCCGCATATCTGGATATTGGCGATGCTGCCCACCGGCTGAAGCTGGAACATGAAATAGAAGGTCGCCACCTCCAGCACGCGGATATAGGGCATCCCCAGCAGATTGCCGACATATTCGATGGCCGGGCGGGTCAGCCAGCCTTCCTGTTCCTGCGCGCGCCACAGAACCGGAATGACCGCCGATTGCTGGCGGCCCTCGGGGTATTTGGTCATCTGCGCCTGCGCCCATTCAAGATTGGCTGGCGTGAACTCGAACGAGTCCGGCTGGATGGGGCTGAGGCGGCGAAGCATCGTCTTCTATCCGTTCCTTGATCTGTTCATACCGGCGCGCATATCCCTGCGCGCCGCTTTCATGTCAACGCCCGGCCCCCCGGCTGGCAAAGGCCGGGGCGCGGGATTACTGCGCAGGCGGGGGCGCCTGCGGGTTCAGCACCATAGGCCCGGCGCGTTCCGCCGACAGCCCGATTTCCGCGTCACGCTGGCATCCCGCCAGCAGTGCCAGCGCCAGCCCGAGACCGGCCACGAGACCCAGCCGGCTCACCGGTCTACCTCGCCGAACACGATATCCATCGTGCCGATCAACGCGGACACGTCCGCCAGCATGTGACCACGTGAGACATGGTCCATCGACTGCATGTGCAGAAAGCCGGGGGCGCGGATCTTGGCGCGGTAGGGGCGGTTCGTGCCATCCGACACCAGATAGACGCCAAACTCGCCCTTGGGCGCCTCGACGGCGGCATAAACCTCGCCTGCGGGCACCTTGAAGCCCTC
>JAUNTV010000303.1 GCA_030538515.1 Paracoccus sp. (in: a-proteobacteria) | reverse complement strand
CACCGATCTGCACGACCTCGATATCGGTATATTCCGCATCCACCGCCATGGTCCCGCCGGGCCGGGCCGAGCCGAGCCGCGTCAGCGCCATATCGGTGCCCATCCGGTAAAGCTGAAGGTCCATGCTGCCGTCCTGCCCGGCCAGAACATAGGTCTGCCCGCCCGCATCGAAGACATTCATGGCCACGACATCGCCCGCAATCGCCGTGGGCGCGAAACCGGGGCCATCGTTCCTCAGATTGCCGCCGCCGGTCATCAGCAGGCTGGAATGAACGCTGCCGCCCTGACCGGTGACGATGATGCGGTAGCTGTCGTCCGGCCCGGCGATCACCTGCATCTTCGGCGCGCTGAAATAGGTGCCGAAAGACTGGAACTGTTCGCGCGTGACGCTGCGCGCGGGATCATCCACCGCGCCAAGCAGATAGGCATTCAGCCCCGCCCCGGTATTCGAGACGGAAAGCAGGATCGTGCCCTGCGCGGTCTCGACAAAGGCAAGGTCGGTGATATTGCCCGTGAACTGCGGCCTGTCCGACACCAGTGTCGCCACATGTTTCAGGCTTGTCATCACGCATCCCCGGATTGCAGTTCAACCGCATCCAAGCATGGCCCCGCCAGCTTAAGATTGCCTTTCCGGCAGGGCCTGCGGCGGCCAATCTTTAGCTAGCATTTTAACTTCCCCGACCACCGCCAGACCACCGGCCCGACCTTGCCCGCAGAGGGCTTTTCATGGAAGGAAGGCCGCCATGACATTCAGCGATCACATCATCAATGCGATCCGCCAGCTTGGGCGGGCGATCCGGGTCCGGGGCTTTCGCCATACGGCCTTGCTGGCGCTTGGCGTGCTCTGGCGCGAGGGGCCCTCGGGCATACGCGCGCGGCTGGATGCGCTTGGCCCGGCGCTGCGACCGGGGCGCGCGGCGGGCCCGCGCGCGGCGCTGATCCTGACCACGCCCCACACGCTTCATTTCGCACAGCGCATGGCCGGGGTGATGGCCGAGGCAGGCTGGCAGGCAGAGCTTTCCGACACCCCCCGCCATGCCCGCGACTTCAACCTGATCATCGCCTTCGCGCCACAGAATTTCCCCGACCTGCCACCCGGCCACAGCATCGCCTTTCAGATCGAACCGCATGGCGCATGGCCGCGTTGGGGCGCTGATTATCCCGCAGGGCTGGCGCGTTTCCGTGCGGTTTTCGACTATTCCACCGCCAATATCGAACGGCTGCGCGCGTGGCTGCCGCTGCGCAAGCTCTATCATGTGCCCTTCTCGCCGCTGCCTGCGCGGCGCGGCGCAACGCCCCGACAGGGCGCGCTGTTTTACGGTGATGCCAGCACGCCCCGGCGTCAGGCCATGCTGGCCGAATTGCGCCGCCATGTCCCGGAACTGGAGATCGAGACCAATCTTTTCGGCCCCGCCATGCAGGCGCGGCTGGAACGCGCCGCCGTGATCGTCAACATTCACGCGACGACAGGCGCGGTGCTGGAAAGCGCGCGCCTGTCGGAGGCGCTGGCGGCGGGCGCGGTTGTGGTCAGCGAAACTGCGCCCGATCAGGCCGACTACCCCGAGATGGCCAGCCGCGTCCGCTTCACGCCCGAAGGCGATACGGCCGCCATGGCCGATGCGATCCGCCGCCTGCTGGACGAGCCTGCGGCGCTGGCGGCCATGCAGGCGGAAGCGGCAGCCCCCGCATGCGACCGTTTCCGGCTGGGAATCCTGCGCGCCATGCAGGGGCTGGACCTGATCAGCCCGAAGGAGTTCAGGAACCTCGCGTCCGATTACCCCCCGCCCTTCGACGGCCAGACAGAAGGCGGCGGCATGCCCCGGCTGTGCCTGTCGCTGCCCGAAACCCCGGCTCGCTGGCGGGGCTTTGTCTCGCGCCAGCCGGGCTGGCCGGTCTGGCCGGGGATGAAGGCCGATCCGGGCTGGCGGGGCTGCGCGCTCAGCTATCGGCACATGATGCGCGCGCTGAGGGATGCCGGCACACCCGAGGCGCTTATCGTCGAGGACGACGTGATCCTGCCCCCCGATTTCGACCACCGGCTGACGCTTGCGCGCGCCGTCATGGACCGCAGGGGCGCGGATATGTTCTCGGGCCTGATCGTGGATCTGCATCCCGACACCCGCATCCTTGCGGTGGATGAGATCGGGGGCATCACCTTTGTCACCCTCGACCGGGCGGTGATGATGATCTGCAACCTCTACCGCCGCCGCATGATCGACTGGCTGGCCGATTGGGATGACAGCGACCCCAACGCCTTCACCAATACCATCGACCGCCATATGGAACGCGCGACCCATCTGCGCGTTGTCACCACCCTGCCCTTCACGGCCGGTTATCAGCGCGCCGCGGCATCAAGCCTGCGCGAATCCGGCAATGACCGTTACGATGCGCTGCTGGCGCAATCAAACGCGCTGCTGGCGCAAAAGCTGGCGGCGTTCCGGGCCTCTGACCCGTTGTCATGACGCGCCCCTTGTGGCAGGCAGACGGCAATCACGCTTGAGGAAGCCATGCAGATCGAAACCACCCCGCTTGCCGGCGTCCTGATGCTGACCCCGAAGCGTCATGGCGATCAGCGCGGCTATTTCAGCGAAAGCTGGAACCGCCGAACGCTGGAAGCGGCAGGCATCCATCTGCCGGAATTCGTGCAGGACAACCACTCTCTGTCGCGGGCCAGAGGCACGCTGCGGGGGCTGCATTATCAGGCACCCCCCATGGCACAGGGCAAGCTGGTGCGCTGCGCAAGGGGGGCGCTTTATGACGTGGCGGTCGATGCGCGCCGCGCCAGCCCGACCTTCGGGCAATGGTTCGGGGCCGCGCTGAGCGATCAGAACGGGCATCAGCTTTGGATACCCGCAGGGTTTCTGCATGGTTTCGTCACCCTCGAACCCGATACCGAGATCGCCTATAAATGCACGAACCATTATTCGCCCGGACATGACGGGGCGGTGCGATGGGACACGCTTGGCATCGACTGGGGGGTCGCGGCACCGATCCTGTCGGAAAAGGACGCCGCCGCCCCCGCCTTCGCCGACTGGCAAAGCCCCTTCACGATGGAGAACACGCCATGAAGATCCTCGTGACCGGGGGGGCGGGCTTCATCGGCTCGGCGGTGGTGCGCCAGGGGGTCCGCGCCGGTCATCAGATCGTCAATCTGGACGCGCTGACCTATGCCGCCAATCCGGCCAATGTGGCCAGTGTGGCGGATGCGCCGGGCTATGCGTTCGAACATGCCGATATCCGCGACCGCGCCGCCCTTGACCGCGTGTTCGCGCAGCATCGACCCGATGCGGTCATGCATCTGGCGGCGGAAAGCCATGTCGACCGTTCGATCGACGGGCCGGGCGCCTTCATCGACACAAATGTCAATGGCACCTGTCATTTGCTGGAAGCCGCCCGCGCATGGTGGGCGGGCGCGGGCCGGCCCGCAGGCTTCCGCTTTCATCACATCTCGACCGATGAGGTTTTCGGCTCGCTTGGCGAGACGGGGCAGTTCACCGAAACCACGCCCTATGATCCGCGCAGCCCCTATT
>JAUNTV010000007.1 GCA_030538515.1 Paracoccus sp. (in: a-proteobacteria) | reverse complement strand
GGTGATCGGCTGCTGATCGCCTCGGACGGGTTGTGGGATGCGGCCGACAGCAAGGGCAGGCCCCTTGGGGAAGAAGGGCTTTGCGCGATCATGCAGACCAACAGGGCCACCTTTGGCGTCGGTCTGGTCGAGGCCATGGTCTGGTCGATCCTTGCCTATGCAGGCGGCAGGCAGGGCGACGACATGTCAGCCGTGCTGATCGAGCACAAGGCCCCGCCGCCATGATCCGGGTGGTTCATGACGGCGGGGCGGGCTTATCCCTGCGCGGGCAGGGCGGCAATTGCCGCATCGGCTTCTTTGCGGTGGCGGGCCATGGCCGCATCCTTGATCGGGCCATAGCCGCGCATCTGCTGCGGGGCCTCAAGAATCTGGCGCGCGCGGTCCGCATGCGCCGGGGTGATGCGCGCGGGAAGGTTGCCCAGCACCCCCTCGAACCAAAGGATCAGCGCGCGTTCCTCGCGCCGTTCGCGCATCCGGCCAAAGGGGTCGAAAGCGGTCCCCCGCAGCGCCTTGCCGCGCGCCATCAGCCGCAGCAGGGGCGTCAGCCATGGCCCGAAACGGCGCTTGACGGGGCGGCCGCGCGCATCGCGTCTTGCGGGCAGGAAGGGCGGCGCCAGATTGTAGACCACGCGCCCGCCTTCCCAGTCCCGTGCCAGACCGGTGGTGAATTCGGGCGCGGTCAGCAGGCGCGCGACTTCATATTCATCCTTATAGGCCATCAGCCGGAACAGCGACGCGGCGGCGCTGCGAATCAGCGCCTCGGCGTCATCCAGCGGCGGCAGGGCGGCACTGAACCGGTCGATTGTCTTGCGGAAACGCGCGGCATAGGCCCCGTCCTGATAAGCCGTCAACTCGGCCCCCAGCCGGTCAAGAAGATGCGCCAGCGTCTCGGGCGCGGGCGCATCTTCCTGCGGCAGCCGTTCGGGCGCGGCAGCCAGAACGCGGCCAAGGTCGAAGGCGCGCTGATTGGCGGCGATGGCGGTGCCGTTCAGCACGATGGCCCGTTGCAGCGCCCCCAGACTGACCGGCACCAGCCCCGCCTGCCAGGCAAAGCCAAGCATCATCACATTGGCGAAAACGCTGTCACCCAGCAGACGCTGCGCGATGGCATTGGCATCGAAACCCTGCACATTTTCGGCCCCGACCGCTTGCCGGATCGCCTGAACGCGGGCCGGAACCCGCAGATCGGCATCGCGGTTCAGGACCAGATCGCCGGTCGGCATCTCGGCCAGATTCAGAACGACGCGCGTGCCGGGCCGGTAAAGCGCCGATGCTTTCGGGGCCGAGGCAACGACCACATCGCAGCCGATCACCGCATTGGCCGAGCCGGTTTCAATGCGAAGCTGGTTGATCTGATCGGGGGCCGAGGCCAGCCTGACATAACCCAGAACCGTGCCGAATTTCTGCGCGAATCCGGTGAAATCCAGCACGCTTGCACCCTTGCCTTCCAGATGCGCGGCCATGGTGATCAGCGCGCCCACCGTGACCACGCCGGTCCCGCCCACACCGCCGACCAGCAGATCATAGGGTTTGTCAAGCGCGGGCAGGGCGGGGGCATCCAGCCCTTCCAGCAGCGATGTCATATCCAGATCGGCGGGGCCGGGTTTCTTGCGGGTCGCGCCCTCGATGGTCACGAAACTGGGGCAGAACCCGCCGAGACAGGAAAAATCCTTGTTACAGCTGTTCTGGTTAATCTGGCGCTTGCGCCCGAAAGGGGTCGTGACCGGTTCGACCGACAGGCAGTTCGACGCGATGGAACAATCGCCGCAGCCCTCGCAGACGCGGGGGTTGATGACCACGGCACGCGCCGGGTCCGCCATCAGCCCGCGCTTGCGGCGGCGGCGCTTTTCGGTGGCGCAGGTCTGTTCATAGATCAGCACCGTGACGCCGGGGATATCGCGCAATTCGCGCTGCACCGCATCCAGCCGGTCGCGGTGATCGAAGCTGGTGCCCTGCGGGAAGGCGCGGGCGTCGAATTTATCAGGCGCGTCACTGACCACGGCGATGCGGGTCACGCCTTCGGCCCGGCAGCTCTGGGCGATGGCCGGCACGCTGACCGGCCCGTCCACCGGCTGCCCGCCGGTCATGGCGACGGCATCATTGTAAAGGATCTTGTAGGTGATATTCGCGCCTGCCGCGACTGCCTGCCGGATCGCCAGCGAGCCGGAATGATACCATGTTCCCTCGCCCAGATTCTGGAAGATATGCTTGCCCCCGTTGAAGGCCTGCCGCGCGATCCAGGGCACGCCCTCGCCCCCCATCTGGGCGTAGCCGACGGTTTCGCGATCCATCCAGCTTGCCATGACATGACACCCGATCCCGGATGCCGCCATGCTGCCATCGGGCAGTTTCGTCGAGGTATTATGCGGGCAGCCCGAACAGAAATAGGGCGTGCGCGTCGCCCCCGCGACATTCATCGTCAGGTCCGGCACGCCCGCCAGACGGGCCGCGCGGGCGGGCAGGTTTTCGTCGGGGAAATGGCGGTGCAGGCGGTCGGCGATGATCGGGGCCAGCAGGCGCGGCGACAATTCGCCCGAAAAGGGGATCAGGCCCGCGCCGGTCTCGTCATGCTTGCCGACCATGGCCTGCGGCTTGTCGCCCGGCCAGTCGTAGAAATGTTCCTTGAACTGGCTTTCGATGATGCCGCGCTTTTCCTCGACGATCAGCACCTCGGCCTTGCCGCGCACGAAGCGCAGCGCGTCTTGCCGCGCCAGGGGCCAGACCATGCCGACCTTGTAGATGTCGATGCCAAGGCGGCGGCATTCGGATTCGGGCAGATCCAGAAGGCGCAGGGCCTCCATCAGGTCCAGATGGCCCTTGCCGGTGGTGACGATGCCGTAGCGCGCGTTTTCGATATCATAGATGCGCCGGTCGATGGGGTTGGCGTTTACGAAAGCCTCGACCGCGCGCAGCTTGTGGGTCAGGCGGGTTTCGATTTCCGGGCTGGGCAGGTCGGCGGGGCGGATATGCAGCCCGCCGGGCGGCGCATCGAAAGGCGGCAGGGTGAAGCTGCGATCCGCCGGCAGATCGACGGATGCGCCGGATTCCACCGTCTCGGATATCGCCTTGAACCCCACCCATGTCCCCGAATAGCGCGAAAGCGCATAGCCATATTCGCCGAAGCTCAGGTATTCGCCGACCGAGGCCGGGTTCAGCACCGGCATGAACCAGGACATGAAGGCCACATCCGACTGATGCGGCATCGACGACGACACGCAGCCGTGATCATCGCCCGCCACGACCAGCACGCCACCCTTGGGCGCGCTGCCGTAAGCATTGCCGTGATGCAGCGCATCGCCGGAACGATCGACCCCCGGACCCTTGCCATACCACATGGCGAAGACCCCTTCGACCCGCGCGTCCGGGTCAAGCATGGCCTGCTGCGATCCCAGAACGGCGGTCGCGCCCAGGTCCTCGTTCACGGCGGGCAGGAAAGTGATGTCATCAGCCGCCAGCCGACCCTTGGCGCGCCACAATTCCTGATCGACCCCGCCAAGCGGCGATCCGCGATAGCCCGAGACATAGCCCGCCGTCTTCAGCCCCGCCGCCCGGTCGCGCCGCGCCTGATCCAGCAGGATACGCACAAGCGCCTGCGTTCCGGTCAGGAAAACCCGGCCGGTTTCGGCGTCATAGCGGTCGTCAAGTGCGTAGCTTTGCGGATTGCCCTGATCCAGCATGGCGGCCCCCCCTTTGTGATCTGAACAGGATAGGCCGGATTTTCTGGTAAGTTTGGTCAATTATGGTATGAGTTATGGAGTATATCGGAAAATATGATCGAAAGGTGGGGGATGATCGGCAAGATCGACCTGCAACCGATTGACCGGGCGATCCTGCGGGCATTGCAGCAGGATTGCCGGCTGTCCAATGCGCAACTGGCCGAAAAGGTCGGGCTGTCGGCCTCGGCCTGCTGGCGGCGCGTGCGCACGCTGGAAGAGGGTGGCGTGATCGCGGGTTACGGTGCCTCGGTCGATCCTGACCGCGCCGGGCTGGAGTTTCACGCCATCGTTCATGTCCGCCTTGCCCGCCATGACCGCGAGGCCGTGCAGCGCGTCATGACCGATCTGACCGCGCGGCCTGAGGTCGTCGAATGCTATGCGACCACCGGGCAATATGATTATCACCTGCGGGTGCTTTGCGCCGATATGACCGCCTATCGGCATTTTCTGGATGATTTCCTGTTCCGCCTGCCCGCCATCGAAAGCGCGCAGACCAATGTGGTGCTGGAATCCGTCAAGGGGCGCAGCATGGTTCCCGTTTAGCCAAGGGGTCGCGTGCTGCCGCGCCGATTTGGCTGAGAAAGCGGCCGCAAGCGGGTGGATTTCGGGCAAGATGCTGGAAACCGGGCGCAAAGCGCGCTATGCGCCGGCGAAACGTGGTCAGGGGGTTTCGTGATGCGGGTTCTGGTTACCGGGGCGGCGGGGTTCATCGGGTTTCATCTGTCCGGCCTGCTGCTGGATGAGGGGCATGAGGTTCTGGGCCTCGACAGTCACAATGATTATTACGACCCTGCGCTGAAAGCCGCCCGCGAAGGGATTCTGACCGCGCGCCCCGGCTATCGCGTGCAGCATGGCAAGGTGGAAGAACCGGGGCTGCTGGCCGGTCTGTTCGCCGAATTCCGCCCCGATGCGGTGGTCCACCTGGCCGCGCAGGCGGGGGTTCGCTATTCCATCGACAACCCCCGCGCCTATGTCGAGGCCAATCTTCTGGGCACGTTCGAACTGCTGGAGGCCGCCCGCGCCCATCCGCCCGCGCATCTGCTGCTTGCCTCGACCAGTTCGGTTTACGGTGCCAATACCGAGATGCCCTATCGTGAGCTGGACAAGGCCGACACGCAGATGTCGTTCTATGCCGCGACCAAGAAATCGAACGAGGCGATGGCGCACAGCTATGCGCATCTCTTTGATATTCCAACGACAATGTTTCGTTTCTTCACAGTTTACGGACCTTGGGGGCGGCCGGATATGGCGCCTTATCTGTTCACCTCGGCCATTCTGGATGGGCGTCCGATCAAGGTGTTCAACCATGGCGATATGCGGCGTGATTTCACCTATGTCGGCGACCTGGTGCGCGCGATCCGGTTGCTGATCGATGCCGTCCCCGCCCGGCCCGCCAGTTCCGCGGATATTGCCGAAGGTGACAGCCTGTCGCCTGTCGCCCCCTGGCGGGTGGTGAATATCGGTAATGGTGACTCGGTTCCGCTTCTGGATTTCATCGCCGCGATCGAAGGGGCGTCGAACCGCAGGGCGCAGATGGAGATGCTGCCCATGCAGCCCGGCGATGTGCCTGCGACCTGGGCCGATACCGCGCTTTTGCGGCGTCTGACCGGCTATGCGCCGCAAACCGGCGTGGCCGAGGGCGCACGCGCCTATGTGGAGTGGTTCCGCGATTACTACGGAATCGGGGGATAATCCGGCGCGGATTGTCGCTGGAATGGTGGTTTCAGGCTGAAAGGAGGCGGCCTGTTCTGCGCGGCTGCACAGGCGGCAATGTCCGATGCCTCCGGCGGGGATATTTGAGGACAGAAGAAGCGCTGCCGGTTCCGTGATCGGTCAAAGCGCGCGTGGTAGCCGTGCCCATGACAGCCTGAAGCGGGGAAGTTCTGGGCTGGCCGGCCGCGCCCGGTGGTGATCCGGGCGCGGGAATGATGTCACAGCCGCTCGATCGCCAGCGCGATGCCCTGACCGCCGCCGATGCACATGGTGATCAGGCCAAGCCTGCCGCCTGTGCGTTCCAGTTCATACAGCGTCTTGACGGTGACGATCGCGCCGGTTGCGCCCACCGGGTGGCCAAGGGCGATGGCCCCGCCATTGGGGTTGACGCGCGCCGGGTCCATGCCAAGCGCCTTGCCGACGGCAAGGGCCTGGGCGGCGAAGGCCTCGTTCGATTCGATCACGTCGAAATCCCCGATCTTGAGGCCGGTTTTTTCCAGCAGCTTCTGGACTGCCGGGATCGGGCCGATGCCCATGATCCGCGCGGGCACGCCCGCCACCGCATAGCCGATGATCCGTGCGCGGGGGCGCAGCCCGGCGGCCTTGGCGGCATCGGCGCGTGCCAGAACAAGGGCCGCCGCGCCATCATTGATGCCGCTGGCATTGCCCGCCGTCACGCTGCCGTCCTTCTGGAAGGCGGGGCGCAGGCCGGACAGCTTATCAAGGCTGGTGGCTTTCGGGTGTTCATCGGTGTCGAAGGCGGTCACGCCCTTGCGGGTCTTGATCTCGACGGGGACGATCTGATCGGTGAAGCGCCCCTCGGCGATGGCTTTGGCGGCGCGGTTTTGCGATTCAAGCGCGAATGCGTCCTGTTGTTCGCGCGTGATGCCATATTCGGCGGCGACGTTTTCCGCCGTCACCCCCATATGGCCCGTGCCCATCGGGCAGGTCAGCGCGCCGACCATCATGTCCAGCATCTTCACATCGCCCATTTTCGCGCCGAACCGCGCCTGAGGCACGGCATAGGGCGCGCGCGACATGTTTTCGGCCCCGCCGGCGACGGCGAAATCGGCATCGCCCAGCATCAGCGCCTGCGCGGCCGAGACAATCGCCTGCGCGCCCGAGCCGCAAAGCCGGTTGACGTTCATCGCGGGCGTGGTGTCGGGAATGCCCGCATCCAGCATCCCCACGCGCGAGACATACATATCGCGCGGCTCGGTATTGATGACATGGCCAAAGACCACCGTGCCGATCTGGTCGGGCGCGATGCCTGCGCGTTCGATGGCCGCGCGGGTCACGATGGCTGCAAGCTGGGTCGGTGGCACGCCGGCAAGGCTGCCGCCGAAAGCGCCGATCGCGGTGCGCGCGCCGGACAGGATGACGATCTCATTCTCGGAATCGGACATTGGAACTCCCCCTTGATGATGGGGGTAATCTAGGCCCGGCGCGCGGCCCTGCCTAGCTTAATCCGCGCCCGGCCTGATGCGCGGGCCGCTGCCGTCGCGGAAAGCCGCCAGCCGTTCGCGCGCAGCCGGCTGGGTGTTGACCACGCCGGCCACGACCGATTCCATGTAAGCGGCATCCAGCGCGGACATGTTCTGGACATGGCTGATGGCCGAGCAGATGGCGAAATTGGTCAGGGGCAGGTTTTCGGCGCAGCGGCGCGCGATCTCCTGCGCTTTGACAAGGCTGTTTTCGGCGCGGTAATTGGCAAGGCCCACGGAAAGCGCCTCATCCCCGCGATAGAGGCGGCCGGTCAGCATCATGTCGATCATGCGCGATTTGCCGATCAGCCCGGCCACGCGGATCGTCGCGCCGCCACCGGTGAAAAGGCCGCGCTGACCTTCGGGCAGGCCGAAATAGGTGCTGTCCTCGATCACGCGGATATGGGCGGCGGATGCCAGTTCCAGCCCGCCGCCGACGACCGCGCCCTGCAAGGCGGCGATGATGGGCACTCCGCCGTATTCCATCTTGTTGAAAGCCTCGTGCCAATGCAGGCAGACATGCATGAAATCGGCGGGCGAGCGGTCGGCGGCGTGATGTTCGACCAGATCCAGCCCGGCGCAGAAGTGATCGCCCGCCCCGCGCAGGATGCAGGCGCGGATGCCGTCACGCGGCAGGGCACTGAAAATGCTGATCAATTCGTCGATCAGCGCGGTGTTGAGCGCATTGCGCCTGGCGGGGCGGTTCAGGGTGACGGTGGCGATGCCGTGGTCGTCGATATCGATCAGGGAATGTTCAGGCGAGAGAGCCGCGATGCGGGACATGGATCAGCCTTTCTCGATCAGATGGATGATGACGGGGATGGTGACGACGCTGGCGGCGGTCGAGATCAGGATCGCCGAAGAGACCCGCTGCACCGCCACCCGGAAATATTCCGCCAGCATGAAGACATTGCCCGCCACCGGCAGGGCGGCTGCGGCGATCATCACGCCAGCCGCGAAAGGGGGGATGGCGAAGGCGAAGCAGGCCATGGCCACGGCGGCGGGGTGAAGGATCAGCTTGGCCGCGGACAGCCCGACCGCGACGGCGGGCCGGTCCACGCGCCGCCCGACAAGGCTTGCACCGATGGCGAAAAGCGCGCCCGGCGTGGCCGCCGCCGAAAGCAGCGTCAGGAATTCCAGCGCGGGCGCGGGCAGGGGCAGGCGCATCGCCGACCATAGAAGCCCCGCCAGCATGGATACGATCATCGGATTGGCCAGCAGCCCGCGCAGCACCGGCCACATGGTCGTCAGCCGAAGCCGGCCCTGCCGCGTGCCGGTGATCAGCACGGTGATCAGCGTGGAAAACACCACCAGATCGATGCTCAGGATCAGCAGCACCGGTCCGGCAGCGGCGTTTCCCAGCAGCGCGATCAGCATGGGGACGCCAAGAAATCCCGTGTTGCCAATGACATAGCAATGCGCTTCCATCGCGGTGGCGGGCCAGTCCAGACCACGCGCGCGCCCGATCACCACGGCGATGATCCAAAGGGCAAGCGAGCCGCACAGGTAAGCGGCGGCGAAGCGCGCGTCCCAGATCTCGGTGATGTCCAGCGTGGCGGCAAAGCGGAACAGCATGGCCGAGAGCGCGAAGTAAAAGACGAAGCGGGTCAGCCAGGCGGCGGCCTCGGGCGGGAAGATGCGTGATCGCGCGGCCAGCCAGCCAAGCCCGATCAGCGCGAAGAAGGGCAGGGTCTTCAGAAATATCGCCAGCATGTCACCACTTCCTTGCGGGCGATGCCCTTGCCGCCCGAGCAGAGCACCGGGCGCGCCGACATGCAAGCCGCACGCTTAGTCCAGAACCGCGCCGATATGATCCGTGCCGCGCTTTGCGGCCAGTTCCACCTGCCGCTGGCGTTCGCGGAAACGCGCCCGGTCGGCATCGCCGTATTCGCCTGCGCAAAGGTGGCAGGATACGCCTTCCTCATATTCGGGGCGCGCGCGGTCGGCATCCGACAGCGGGCGGCGGCAGGCATGGCACAGCGAATGCCGCCCCTGTCTCAGCCCGTGGCCAAGGCTGACGCGTTGGTCGAAGACGAAGCATTCGCCCTGCCAGAGGCTGTTTTCCTCGGGCATGTCCTCAAGATATTTCAGGATGCCGCCTTCAAGGTGATAGACATCCTCAACCCCTTGCGAGATCAGGTAATTCGTTGATTTTTCGCAACGAATTCCACCGGTGCAGAACATGGCGATGCGCTTGCCCTGAAAGCGGGCGGCATTGGCCTGCCACCATGCCGGGAAATCGCGGAAGCTGGCGGTGCCCGGATCGATGGCACCCCGGAAGCTGCCGATGGCAACTTCGTAATCGTTGCGGGTGTCGATCACCGCCACATCGGGGGCGGAAATCAGGGCGTTCCAGTCAGCCGGTGCGACGTAATGGCCGGCGCGGGCGCGCGGGTCGATGCCGGGCTGGCCCATGGTCACGATTTCGGGCTTGATGCGGACCTTCATGCGGCCGAAGGGCATGGTCCGGGCAGGGCTTTCCTTCCAGACCAGCCCGTCGCAGCCGGGCAGGGCGCGGATATGGGTCAGCACCGCATCGATGCCATCCCGCGGGCCGGCGATGGTGCCGTTGATGCCTTCATGCGCCAGAAGCAGCGTGCCCTTTACGCCCGCTTCGCAGGCAAGCCGCGCCAGGGGGGCTTTCAGCGCCTGGGGGTCGGGGAAGGGGGTGAAGTGGTAAAGCGCGGCGACGATCAGCATATGCTGCCCTTAGCCGCCGCGCCCGGCCGCGTCAAATCATCCGAAGGTGATGCCGAACGCAATCCCGCCCAGAAGATAGATGAACATGGTGATCAACACGATCCCGACCAGATTCAGCACGAAACCGCCCCGCGCCATCTGCCCGATCGTGACCCTGCCGGTGCCGAACACGATGGCATTGGGCGGCGTGCCCACTGGCAGCATGAAGGCACAGGTCGCTGCGAAAGCGGCCGGGATCAGCAGCGCCATCGGGTCCACGCCGATCCCGATGGCCACGCCGCCAAGGATCGGAATGAAGGTCGCGGCGGTCGCGGTATTCGATGTCACCTCGGTCAGAAACAGGATCAGCGTGGTCACTGCCGCGATCAGCATCAGCGGGGTCAGCGCGCCAAGCCCCTGCACCTGCTGGCCGAACCACTGGTCAAGCCCGCTGGCCGCGACCGAACTGGCCAGGCTCAGCCCGCCGCCGAAAAGGATCAGCACGCCCCAGGGCAGCCCGTCTTCGGCATCTTTCCAGTTCAGCACCATTTCCGCCTTGCCGCGTCCGGGCAGGATGAACAGCGCGATCCCCGCCCCGATGGCGATGGCGGTGTCATCCAGCCCGTCAAGCGGCCCGAGCGACATGCCGGTCAGGCTTTTGAACAGCCCCGGCACCACCCAGAAAAACGCGGCAGAGCCAAAGACAAGCATCACCATGCGCTCACCCTGACCGACGGGGCCGAGATGCGCGATCTGTTCGTCGATCATGGCGCGCCCTCCGGGGATCTCGGACAGGTTGAACGGGTAAAGCACATTGGTCATCAGAACCCATGCGATCAGGATGAAGACAAGCGCCAGGGGCACGCCGATGATCATCCAGTCCAGAAAGCCGATCTGACGCCCCAGTTCGTCCGAGACATAGCCCGCGACGATGGCATTGGGCGGGCTGCCCAGAAGCGTGCCCAGCCCGCCGATGGTCGCCGCCCATGCGATCGCCAGCATCAGGCAGATACCGAAGGCGCGGATATCGGGGTCGCTGACGGTCTGGCTGATGGTGCCGCCCGCGGCGACCGCCTTGGTCGCGGCGGCGCCCTGATTGCTGCGCTCGATCACAAGGGTCAGGATGGACATGCCGATGGGCAGCATCATCAGCGTGGTGGCGGTGTTGGACACCCACATCGACAGAAAGCCCGTGGCCAGCATCATGCCCAGGACGATGCGCTTGGGCTGCACGCCCACCTGCGCCAGCGTCAGCAGCGCGATGCGCCGGTGCAGGTGCCATTTTTCCATGGCGATGGCGATCAGGAAGCCGCCGAGGAACAGAAACACGATGGAACTGGCATAGGGTGCCGTCACCTGCCCGACCGAGCGTTCGGTCAGCATGGGAATCAGCACGATGGGCAGAAGCGAGGTGGCGGAAAGCGGCACTGCCTCGGACATCCACCACACCGCCATCAGCGTGCCGATGGCCGCGACATTGCGCGCATCGGGCGACAGCCCCGCAGAGTTGCGCAGCAGCAGCCAGACCACGCCCGCCGCGACCAGACCCGCGATGCGGCAGGTCCAGATCACCCTGGCCGAGCGCCCGCCGGTGCCATGTTCCTCGAATTCGCCCTGCTGCCGGGGCAGTTCGGTTTCGGTGTTCTCTGCCATCGTCTATCCCCTCCTCGGTTTCTTGGTGAACTTTACGTCAGGTTGCGTGGTTTCCTGCCCGCAGGCAAGCCATCGCCGCACTGACTGCCGGCATTGACGCGACAAGAGCACCTGCTACGAAAGAAGAAAGCGGAGGATCTGCCAATGCCAAGCGCCCTGATCGTGATCGACTGCCAGATCGATTTCTGCCCCGGAGGCCGGCTGGCGGTCGAGGGCGGCGATCAGATCATCGCGACGATCAATGATCTGATGGCGGATTACGACGCCGTGGTGCTGACCCAGGACTGGCACCCCGAGGATCATTCCAGCTTCGCCGATAACCACCCCGGCGCGCAGCCCTTCAGCACCGTGCAGATGCCCTATGGCCCGCAGGTGCTGTGGCCGCGCCATTGCGTCATCAACGCGCCCGGCGCGGGTTTTCATCCGGCGCTGGCGGTGGATGTGGCCGATGTCATCATCCGCAAGGGCTATCGCCCCGAAATCGACAGCTATTCCGCATTCTTTGAAAACGATCACCAGACCCGCACCGGGCTGGAGGGCTATTTGCGCGAACGCGGGCTGATGGTGCTGGATTTCGTCGGTCTTGCCCATGATTTCTGCGTCGCATGGTCGGCCATCGACGCCGCAAGGCTGGGCTTTACCGTGGGCGTGATCGAGGAAGCGACACGCGCCATCGACCTGAACGGGTCCAGACAGGCCGCGCAGGACAATATGCGCGCCGCAGGAGTGACGCTGAAATGATGATGCCCAATGTCGATATCGCCGCGCGGGTCTATAACCACCGCTGGAAGATCGACCCCATCGTGCGCTCGCTTCTGGATACGGATTTCTACAAGCTGCTGATGTGCCAGTCGGTTTTCCGCAACAGGCCCGATACCAATGTCACCTTTCAGCTTATCAACCGCTCGACCTCGATCCGGCTGGCCGGGATCATCGATGAGATGGAGCTGCGCGAACAGCTTGATCAGGTTCGCGCGCTGCGCCTGACGCGGGGCGAATCGACATGGCTGCGCGGTAATACCTTCTACGGCAAACGCCAGATGTTCCGCCCCGATTTCATGGAATGGCTGGAGCAGGTGCAGCTTCCCGAATATGAACTGTCCACCCGCGACGGCCAGTATGAGCTGCGCTTCGAAGGCAAATGGCCCGAGGTCATGCTGTGGGAAATCCCGGCCCTTGCAATCATCATGGAACTGCGATCCCGCGCGGCGACCAAGGATATGGGGCGCTTCGAATTGCAGGTGCTTTACGCGCGCGCCATGACGCGGGTCTGGGAAAAGATCACCGAACTGGACCGGCTGCCTGATCTGAAGATCGCCGATTTCGGCACAAGGCGGCGGCATTCCTATCTGTGGCAGGACTGGTGCGTTCAGGCCATGGGCGAAGGCCTGGGCCATGCGCCGGGCGGCAAGTTCATCGGCACCTCGAACTGCCTGATCGCCATGCGCCGCGATGTGGAAGCCATCGGCACCAATGCCCATGAACTGCCGATGGTCTATGCCGCGCTTGCCGATAGCGACGACGAATTGCGGCAGGCCCCCTACCGCGTTCTGGCCGACTGGCACGAGGAACATGACGGCAATCTGCGCGTCATCCTGCCCGATACCTACGGCACCAGGGGCTTTCTGGACGGCGCGCCCGACTGGCTGGCAGGCTGGACGGGCATCCGCGTCGACAGCGGCGATCCGGTCGAGAATGCCGAGATCGCGATCAGATGGTGGCAGGACCGGGGCGAGGACCCGCGCGACAAGCTGGTCATCTTCTCGGACGGGCTGGATGTGGCCGGGATCGAGGATCTCTATCACCGCTTCAACGGCCGGGTGAAGGCCAGCTTCGGCTGGGGCACGCTTTTGACCAATGATTTCCGCGGGCTGGTTCCCGGCAATGGTCTGGACCCGCTCAGCCTTGTCTGCAAGGCGGTCGAGGCCGAGGGCCGCCCGACCGTCAAGCTGTCCGACAACCCCGCCAAGGCCATGGGCCCGGTGGACGAGATCGCGCGTTACAAGCGCGTCTTCGGCGTCGGCGAACAGGAACGGGTGGATCTGTTCGTCTGACGCCTGACCCGGCAATCGCCTGCCTTGACACGCAGCCTTCGGCGGCGGCGCCGAATATGGCTTCTTCCTTGCCCGAAGGCTCATCGTCCTTGCGTATCCGGGCGGGTTGGTTGCAGGGGGCGGAACCCCGTTTCATCTGCCCCTGATATGGCACGGCTGTGATGAACTATTCAGGCAAACATGCGCGCGGCAGTGCTGCGGCCTGGTTTTTCGTGAACAGCGTGACGGTTTCCACATGCGGCGACCACCGGAACTGATCGACGACATAGACCGGCCCCATCCGCCATCCGCCGTCCAGCATCACGCGGGCATCGCGGGCGAAGGTGACGGGATCGCAACTGACCCATGCGATCCGCCCCAGACCCGAGGCCGCAAGCTGTTCCGCCTGCGCCGCAGCGCCCGTGCGGGGCGGGTCGATGATGGCGGCGTCGAAACGCGCCAATTCGTCCGGCATCAGCGGACGCGTGGCCAGATCGCGGGTTTCCGTGGTCACGCGGCGCAGCCCCGGCGTCGCGCGCCATGCCGCATCCAGCGCCGTCAGGGGGGCGGCCAGCCCTTCGACGGCGTGAAGTTCGGCGCGCGCGGCCAAAGGCAGGGTGAAGGTGCCGCAACCGGCGAACAGGTCCACGATGCGTCGCGCGCCCTCCAGCGATTTGCGGATGACGGCAAGGATCGCGGCCTCGCCCTCGGCGGTGGCTTGCAGGAAGCTGCCGGGCGGGGGCGTCACGCGGGCCGTGCCCATGCCAAGCGCGGGCGCACGGCGTGTCAGGGCGGTGCCGTTCCAGTCCAGCCGTGCCAGATCGGCGCTGTCCATCAGCGCCGCCAGCCGTGCCATCAGCGCAGGTTCCATCGGCTTGCCGCCGGTCGCGGCCACGTCCAGACCCGCCGGGCCATGGGTGACGGTCAGCGCGATCTCAGCCCCGCGGGACGCGCCTGCCGCCACGATCTCGCGCAGCGCGGGCAGGGCGGCGGTGATTTCGGGTCGCAGCACCCGGCAATCCGCCAGATCGGCGATCTGGTCCGAGGCGCGGCCATGAAAGCCCAGAAGCGCCCCCTTTTTCGTTCGCCGCCCCGACAGAACCGCGCGCCGCCGCGACCGTTCGGGCGAGGTGGCGACCCCGGCGATCACCGCCGCGATGCCATGGGCGGCAAGTGCTGCGATCACGGTTTCGGCCTTCCAGCGCGCCACGAAAGCATCGCTGGCATGCATCAGCGAACAGCCGCCGCAATGCGCGTAATGCGGGCAATCCGCGCGCACCCGGTCGGCTGAGGGCGTCAGGATGCGCGGTTTTGTGATGCGGCCTGCGCTGATCTCGCCCCCGATCACCTCGCCGGGCAGGGTCAGCGCGGCCAGCACCTGCCCCCCATCCGGCCCGCGTGCCACGCCGTCGCCGCGCCGGCCCAGTCTTTCGATGGTGAAACTCATGCCCCTTGCCCGCGCTGCCCGATGACGTCGCGCGCCTTGCAGCGTTTGCGAGCGCCGCTCATGTCGGGGCCCTTCTTGCCGATCCTGCGCAAGCTTCGCGCAAGTGCGGGGCTGCGAGACAGGCTACGACAGGCGCGCGTCGGACGCCTTGCTGCAAGCGAGGGCTTGCGCGCGGGGTCCGCTTTGCAGGTGCCCGGTAAACAGGCAAAGATGTCTGTGGGCATCGGGCAAGGCGGCGGTATGGGCCGACGCCCGCGCAGCCCCTGCCGGACGCTTTGATTCCCGGGTCGTGATCTGCTGTCGCGGCAAGCCCGGTGCCTGCATGACGCGGGCGGGGCGGTTGCCCGGAAAAGCCGGGGCGCGCGTCTGCTTCGGGCGCAAGGGCGGTCATTGCGGGGTTTCCGGGTGGGGCGCATCCTCATCCGTGCCCAGAAAACCGCCCGACTGCCGGTTCCAGTAGCGCGCATAGGTGCCGCCCCGCGCCAGCAGCGCGTCATGCGTGCCCTCTTCGACGATGCGGCCTGCCTCCATCACGACGATGCGGTCCATTTCGGCGATGGTGGACAGCCGGTGCGCGATGGCCAGCACGGTCTTGCCCTCCATCACCCGGTCGAGCGAGGACTGGATCGCGGCCTCGACCTCGCTGTCAAGGGCCGAGGTGGCTTCGTCAAGGATCAGGATCGGGGCGTTTTTCAGGAAGGCGCGGGCAAGGGCGATGCGCTGGCGCTGCCCGCCCGACAGCTTCACGCCGCGTTCGCCCAGATGTGCCTCATAGCCGCGCCGCCCGGTGTGATCCTGCATGGCGGCGATGAAATCAGCGGCCTCGGCGGCTTCGGCGGCGGCGATGATATCGGCCTCGGTCGCGTCGGGGCTGCCATAGCGGATATTGTCGCTGGCTGATCGGTTGAACATCGCGGTTTCCTGCGTGACCATGCCGATCTGACGGCGCAGGCTTTCCTGCGTGACGCCCCGGATATCATGCCCGTCGATCAGGACCGCGCCCTTTTCCACGTCGTAAAGCCGAAGCAAAAGCGCCACCAGCGTCGATTTCCCCGCGCCCGAGGCCCCGACCAGCCCCACCCTTTCGCCGGGGCGGATGGTCAGATCGATGTCATGCACGCCGCTGGCACCATCCGCCCGGCCATAACCGAAGCTGACGTGATCGAAGCGGATCGCGCCCGTGACCGTGGGCAGGTCGATGGCGTCGAGCGCATCGGTCAGCGCAGGGGGCGGGGCAAGCGTGGCCATGCCGTCCTCGATCTCGCCGATGGAGCCCCAGATCCCCATCAGCGCCATGCTGACCCAGCCCGACATCTGCGAGAGCCGAAGCGATATCGCGCCGATGGCCGCGATATCGCCCGCCGTCGCATGGCCGTTCTGCCATTGCAGCACCGCCATGCCGATCAGGATCACCGGCAGCACCCCCGAAAGCGTCATCAGCGACATGCGAAACCATGTCGAGACCACGCCGAAATCCACCGCGCGTTCACGAAAGCCCGCCATGGCCGACAGCGCCGCGCGATCCTCATGCGCGGCATGGGCGAAAAGCTTGACCGTCTTGATATTGGTGATCGTATCGACGACCTGCCCCGTCACCATCGCCCGCGCCGAGGCCCGCGCCGCCGAATAGCTGCGGATACGCGGCAGGAAAAACCGGATCAGGCCCGCATAGGCCAGCAGCCACAGGATCAGTGCCACCGCGCCGCGCATGTCGACCGACAGAAGAAACAGCGCCGAGCCAAGGATCGCCGCCAGCGCAAAGGCCACCACATTGACCAGTTCCGAGGCAACGTCCGTGACCGCCCGCGCCGTCTGCATCTGCTTTTGCGCCAGCCGGCCCGCGAAATCATTGTCGAAGAAGCTGACCGACTGCCCCATGGTCCAGCGATGCAGCCGCGACAGCACCAGCGGCAGGATATTCGGGCCGATGATCACATTCGACGAGGCCGTCGAGAAGCCGAAGATCAGCGGGCGGATGACCAGAAAGAACAGCACGAATCCCGCCATGACCGGCCATGTCTGGCCCCAGACGGTGCCCGGATCGGCACCGGCCACCGCGTCGATCACCGCGCCCAGAAGCGTGGCCGAGACGATATCGGCAGCCCCGCTTGCCGCCGAGGCCAGCGTGGCAATCCCAAGCCCCCGGCCCGAGCCTTTCAGCGCCCAGGCCGTGAAACGCAGCAAGGTCTGCGGCGGGGGGCCGTCGGCGGGGCGGAAGGCATCGATCTGGCGGGCAAAGGTTGCATGAAGTTTCAATGATTTACCCCTTCTTTCGCCGCTTCGATCAGCGCCCCGCGCGTGGCCGAAAAGCCCGAGGCGATCCATGCCCCTTCCGCCGCTTTCAGGCCCCGGCCAAGCGCCGGGCCAGCCAGATCGGGCATCAGATCCGCCGCCGTGACGGGCAGGGGCGCATTGGCCGCCCTTGTGATCCGGGCGGGCCAGTCGGCGGGCAGCGCCCGGCCGCGCGCCAGCCCGATCAGGGCTGCGCTGAAAGCCGCGGGCGCGCCGTGACGGAATGCGGCCTCGGCGGGGGGCAGGGTTTCGGCGCGGGTGATGGCGTCAAGCCGGGCGGTCTCGGCCCGCGAAAGGCGCAGGCGGGCGGGCGCATCCGCCGGCGCGATCAGCGCCAGACGGCGCAGCCAGTCGGCGGGCGCGTCATGGGCCTTTTCGGCGGCGATCAGCGCTTTCATCGGGCTTTCCGGCGTCTCCCCGAAAATCTCGTCCAGCACCCCGGTTTCACGCATCAGATCCAGCGCCGGGCCGGGGTCGGGGGCGGCCAGAAGCTTGCGCATCTCGGCCCCGATCCGTTCAGCCGAAATGCGCGCCAGCCCGGATTTGCGGGCACGGATCGCCCCCTGCATCCCATCGGCGGGTGTAAGCGGATAGCAGGCGAGAAAGCGGAAAAACCGCAGGATGCGCAGGTAATCCTCGGCCATGCGCTGATCGGGCTCGCCGACGAAGCGCAGGATGCGGCGGCGCAGGTCGGGCCAGCCGCCCACGGGGTCCAGCACCTTGCCCGAGGGGGTGGCATAAAGCGCGTTCAGGGTGAAATCGCGCCGGGCGGCGTCATCCTCGATCCGGTCGGAAAAGGCTACGGTGGCGTTGCGGCCATCGGTTTCGACATCGCGGCGGAAGGTCGTGATCTCGAACGGCGTGCCTTCGGAAATCACGGTGACAGTGCCATGCGCAATGCCCGTGGGCACGGATTTCAGCCCCGCGTCACGGGCCAGTTCGACCACCCGGTCCGGCAGCGCATCGGTCGCCAGATCGATATCGCCCACCGGCATTCCCAGAACCGCGTCGCGGATCGCCCCGCCCACGATCAGCGCGCGATACCCGCCGGCTTCCAGCATGGCCAGCACGCGGATCAGCGCGGGATCGTTCAGAAAGGCGGCATCGATCTTCATGCGGAAAGCCTGTTCGCCAGCCCCATCAGGATCTGCGCCGTTGCGCCCCAAAGATAATAGGGCCCGTAAGGCGCCACCCGGTAGCTGCGGTGCTGACCCAGCCAGGTGCGCCCCTCTTGCCGGTAATGCGCGGGGTTGGCGATATGGGCGAAGGGAAGGGTGAACACCTCGGCGACCTCGCCCGGTTCGGCGCGGGGGGTGAAGGGCCCGCGAATGATGGCGACGACCGGGGTAATGCGGAATTGCGTGACCGTGCGATGATCGGGAAGCGTGCCGATCAGTTCGATCTGCGAGGGCGAAAGCCCGATTTCCTCATGCGCTTCGCGCAGCGCGGCGGCGATGGCATCGCTGTCGTCGGGATCGCGCTTGCCACCCGGCAGGGCGATCTGGCCGGGGTGGTGGCGCATGGTGGCGGCGCGCTTGGTCAGGTAAAGCGCGCCGTCATCTTCGCGGAATGCGGCCAGAACGCCAGCCTCGCGCAGCGGCGCGGCAGGCGGGGCAAGATGCGGGGTCGCATCGAAATCCGATGTCGCCGCGCTGTCGATCAGCAGCGCGGCCCGAAGCCGCGCCGCCAGCGCATCGCCCGATGCGGTCCCGCGTGCCGGGGTGCGTGCCAGGCCGCGTGCCGGGGTCATTGCGCCGCCTGCTTCCCGTCCGGGGCGCGGCCCTTGTCGTCCACGACCGCTTCGAAGCCAAGCGATGCGGGGTCGAGTTCGTAATGCGCGCCGCAGAACTGGCAGTCAGCGGTGACGCGCCCCTCGGGCGTGGTCATATGGGCGATATCCTTGCGCGAATAGATCGACAATGTGCCGCGCACCTTCTCTTCGCTGCATGAACAGCCGAATTCCACGCGCAGGGGGTCGAAAACGCGCGGTCCCTCTTCATGGAAAAGCCGGATCAGCAGGTCGGTGGGCGCAAGCGTCGGGCCGACCAGCTCGATGTCCTCGACGGTGGAAAGAAGGTGGTTGGCGCGGTCCCAATCCTCGGATTCGGCACCTTGCAGGATATCGGCGGCAGCGATCAGCCCGCCGTCACCGCTGCCGCCATCACCAGCCGGCATGGGGGTGGCGGGCAGGGTTTGCAGCATGATCCCGCCAGCGCGCCACCCGGTTTGCCGGCCCGGCATGATCGACTGGCCGTAAGACAGCGCGAAGCTGCTGGGAAGCTGTTCGGATTGCGCGAAATAGGTGCCCGCGCAGGCCGAAAGCGACCCGCCGGCAAGGGGCGTGATGCCCTGATAGGGCTGGCTGCCCGGCCCCTGATCGATGAGAATGGCGAAATAGCCCTCGCCGATCTGGTCGAAATGGGGCGCGTCGCTCAGCCGATCGGCATCGAAACTGGCCCATGCGCGGATGCGGGCCGCGCCGCCTTCGGTTTCGGGCGCGTAGTAATCGGC
The DNA here is from genome assembly GCA_030538515.1 of Paracoccus sp. (in: a-proteobacteria). Taxonomy (GTDB): domain Bacteria; phylum Pseudomonadota; class Alphaproteobacteria; order Rhodobacterales; family Rhodobacteraceae; genus Paracoccus. Next base: position 5,719 of record JAUNTV010000007.1, on the reverse strand, counting down.
GGCGACGGTGCGGATCGCGCCATTGCCACGCACTTGCAGCGACAGTTTCCAGCGCAGCTTGATGGTCGGCCCGATCAGCGCGGTCAGCAGCGCAAGTTCAGCCACGGCGGCGGCGACCGGGGCGGGGTAGTCATGGCGCGAAAGGATATGGTCAAGAACGCCGTCCAGCCGCGCGATTCGCCCGCGAATCGCCGAGCGGTCGAACTGGAACGGCAGGACGGTATCGTCCCAGGCGATCTGGTTGATCTGTGTCATGTCTGGCCTTCGGATTTTCCTGGCGCCGGTCTGGCGCGTGTCAGGCACCAATATAGGGCAGACGGCACCGATCCCAAGGGGGCCTTTGCCCCGGCTATTGATAGCCCCTGACCAGAGCCGCCGAAACCAGTGCCCAGCCATCCACGACCACGAAGAAGGCCAGCTTGAAGGGCAGCGAGACGACGACGGGCGGCACCATCATCATGCCCATGGCCATCAGCACGGCGGAGACCACCAGGTCTATCACCAGAAAGGGCAGCGCGATCATGAAGCCGATCTCGAAGGCGCGCTGCAATTCCGACAGCATGAATGAGGGGATCAGGATGCGCAGCCCCTCATTCGTGGCATCGCCGGGCAGGAGTGATCGCATCTGGTCCAGCACCTCGGGGCTGGCGCGGGCCTGCATGAAGCGCTCGAACGGGCCGATGGCGCGGGTGATGGCCTCGACCACGCCGATCTGGCCCGATTGCAGGGGCAGGGCGGCAAGGTCCCAGGCCTCGGTCAGCACCGGGTCCATGACGAACCAGGTCAGAAACAGCGCGAGGCTGACGATCAGCATATTGGGCGGCGATTGCTGAAGGCCAAGCGACTGGCGCAGGATCGACAGCACCGTGACCATGAAGGGAAAGCAGGTCACTGTGATCGCGATTGCGGGTGCCAGCGACAGGACCGTCAGCGCAAGGAAGATCAGGATCGAGCTTTGCCCGACCCCGCCCGTTGCCGCATCACCGCTGATCGCCTGCCCGATCGCGCCCGCCGCAGCCCCCAGATCGAAGGGGGCATTGCCCGGATCGGCCAGACCCTGCGCAAACGCGCCTTCCGATGCCAGCCAAAGCACCCCGCCTGCAAGAAGAAATCCGCGCATCACGCGCCCTGATGGGCGGCGCGGGTGATGCGCAGCATCAGGCGGTCGGCATCGCCCTCGCCCTCGACCAGTTCGCCGTAAGCGATGACGTGATCACCGACGCAGATCTCGACGCCTTCCTCGACGCCCTGATCCAGCGGCAGGATGTCGTTTTCCTTCAGCATCGAAAGTTCGGCCACGGTGATGCGGCGGCGGCCGATGCGGATGGTGATCTCGACCGGGATATTATCGGTTGCGACGGCAGCATGCAGTTCCATGTCAATCCTCCGTTCCGGCCTGAATCTCGGCCAGAATTGCGCTGATCTGTGTGGTGATTTCGTCAGGGGCAAAGGCGATATGCCCGCCCCCGAAGCGGATTTCGGTCTGCGGGCCGGGCAGCAGGGTCACGCCCGCAAGGCCCATGGCATCGATCCGGCTGGCCAGCTTGTCGATCTGTCCGGGCGCGCCGGCGATCTGGCAGGTCGGTGCGATCCCGGCCAGACAAAGCCGCGACAGTTCCGCCAGAACATGATCGATCAGCCGGTCGCAGGGCAGTTCGGCCAGTTGCGCCGCCAGTGCCTGAAGAACCGGCTGGGTGGCGGTCAGTGTCTCGGTGACGGCGCTGGCGCGGATCGCCGCCTGATCCGTGGCCTCGGCCATCATGTCGCGCAGGATCGCGGCCAGTTCGTCAAGCGAGGCCTCGCGCCCGGCCTGCATGCCCTCGGCCCGGCCGCGCTGATATTCTGCGGCCAGGTCGGCCGCGCAATAGCTTGGCGCGGGCGCATGACGCGGGGCGGCGAAATCTTCGAATTGCAGAAGCGCGCTCATGTTGCCGACCTGTCGTCAGAGCCGATCCAGCCGTTCAGCAGCAGCACGGTTTCCTCTTGCCGCTCTTTCATGAGGCGCTTGAGGCGCGCGACCGGATCATCACCGCCAGAGCCGCCGGGATTGTCGAAATCGAACGAGGCGGCGTTCATGGACAGCATGGGGATATCCAGCGTGCCGTTTTCGGGCGGGGCAAATCCGGGAAGGGCGGGTAGCGCAGGCTCTGGCGTGGGGGGCATGGGGCCGGAATCGTCCAGCCGCGCGGCGCCCGGGCCCCTGGCCCCGCGCAGCCCGCGCGTGGTCAGCGCCAGCGCGATGACGGCAAACAGCCCGATCAGCGCCAGTTTCGCCAGCGAATCAAGCGCCAGCCGGTCGGCCAGCCCGCCCGAGCGCGCGACTTCCGTACCGCCCTGCGCATCGGCCACGAAGGGCATGGAGCGCACGATAAGCTCATCCCCGCGGGTCTCGTCATAGCCGACGGCGGCGGCGACAAGATCGCGGATCGCGGTCAGTTCGTCATCGCTGCGGGCGACCTGCTGGCTGGCCCCGTCCGCGTCCTGAACGATTTTGCCATTGACCAGAACCGCCACGCTGAGCCGCCGGATTGCGCCGGGGCGGCGTTCGATCTGGCGGGTGACGCCGCCGACCTCGTAATTGGCGCGCTGGCGGGTTTCGGCCCTTTGGGTCTGCTGGCTGTCACCCTGCTGGCCCTGCTGTTCGGGCAGGTTCGATGCCGCCGTGACCTGGGCCCGCCCGCCGCTCATGCTGTCATCGGTAAGCTCTTCGTTTTCTTCTGAAATCATGGCCCTTTGCGCAGGGTCGAAGCTGCGCTCGATCACCTGTTCGGATTGGGTGACAAGTTCGATGCTCAACTCGACAATGGCGTTTCCGGCACCGACATGGGGGGCAAGAATGCGCTCGACATTCTCTTTCATGCGGGCCTCGCGGTCGGTCGAGGTCTGGTCATCGGGCTGCTGGATGACGCCGCGCGCGCTGTCGATGACCGAAACCCCGTCAGGCCCCAGCCCCGGCACGGCCGAAGACACCAGAAACCGCATGGCATTGGCCTGCCCAAGACCAAGCGGCGTGCCATCCGTGACCACCGTGACCGAGGCCGCGCCGGGCTGATTGTTGCGATAGCCGCGCGATTGCGGCGCGGTCAGATGAACGCGGGCCGAACGCACCGTGGGGATCGACAGGATCGTGCGCGCAAGCTCGCCTTCCTTCGCGCGCCAGAATGCCGCGTCGAACATCTGCGAGGTCGTGCTGAAACCCGACATATTATCAAGCAGCTCATATCCGGCACCGCCCTGCTGCGGCAGGTTTTGCGCCGCCAGGTCCATGCGCACGCGGTCGCGGCGCGATTCGTCGACCCAGATCTGGCCCCCCCTGATTTCATGGCGCGTGCCGCTTTGTTCCAGATGCGCGATGACGGGCCCGGCCTGCGCATCATCAAGCCCCGAATACAGCAGCGCCATCGGCACGCGTCCGGCGAAGGCCACGAAAGCAAGCACCAGAAGGAAGCTTGCGCCAAAGCCCGCAAGAACCGCGAATCGCTGTTTGGATGTGCGTGAGGTCCAGAAATTATGCAGTTCTTGCAAGGCGATCCCTTTCGATTCTCGCGTCCGGTCATCCCCCTTCTGGCACAGGGGCCGTTAATTATTGGTTAGTCCGGCAGTGCTATTCCTGACCCCGAAGAAGGAGAATCACATGACCGATGTCACTGCCGAAGAAATCCCGCCATCCGGGCGCGGCCGGTCCGGGCTGATCCTTGCCGCCATGGTGCTGATTGCGGGGCTTGGCGCTTTTGCCGCGGGCTTTCTGGGGGTGGTGCAGCCCTCGAAGCTGCTGGCCGGATGGGCCGGGCCGAAGGTCGAACATATCACGCCGGGCTATGTCGAGGTGCCGCGAATCACACTGCCCCTGCCCGGTCGCGACCGACAACTGGTGATGGGCATCATGCTGGAAACCACCACCGACCGCGTTCCGGGGATCGAAAGCCAGATGCCGCGTATCCTTGACAGCTATAACGGGTTTCTCAGCGGTATCGACCCCGGCGCCCTTGACCGGCGTGGCGTGCTTGAAATCATCCGGGCCGAGCTTCAGGCCCGCACCGATATGCTTCTGGGCGGGGCCGGCACCGGGGAAGTCCTGATTACGGAGTTTGCAATCCTATGACATCAAGCATGATTTTCCCGCTGCTCAGCGCGGCGCTGACCGTTCCGCTGACGATCTATTGCTATGTTCTATCGCGGCGCTTGCGGCGGCTGAACGATCTGGAAAACGGCCTTGGCGGCGCGATTGCGGTGATGACGACCGAGATCACCCGGCTGGATCAGGCCATCCGCCGCGCCAGGGCCGAGGCTATCGAGGCCTCAAGCGCGCTTGCCGGCACGATCGCGACGGCGCGGGATGAAAAGGCCTATTGGGCGCTTCACCGCGAGTTGGCGCGTGGCGGTGCTGCACCCGCGCGCCGCCTGCGCCCGCGCAATACCATGCGGGAGGGGGCCGATGCCTAGAGTAATGGGGGCGTTTCTGGGCGTCTCGCTTTTGCCGGTTGCGGCGCTTTCCTTGCAGCCCTCGGCCCCGGTGCCGGGGCAGGTGCCTGAAAAGGCGCAGGGCCTGATGGCGGGTTGCGGTGATATCCCTGAGGTGGTCGAACTGGTCGAGCGGTTGCGGATGCGCGAAGATCGCATCGCCGTGGCCCTGGCCGAGCTTGACCGGCGCAAGGCCGAAATCGCCACTGCGCGCACGGCGCTGACCGCCGAATTGCGACGCCTGAAAAGCGCCTCGGGCGGGACGGCGGCTTCGCGCACGAACCGGCAGCGCGCGGTGGATGACGATATCCAGCGGCTGGTCGCGGTATATGAAGCCATGAAGCCCAAGGAGGCCGCGGCCGTCCTGGCCAGCCTGCCGCCTGATTTCTCGGCCGAGATCCTGATGCGCGTCACGCCCGAGACCGGTGCCCGGATCATGGCCGCGACCGAGCCGGAAAAGGCTGCCGTGCTGACAACCTATATGGGCGCGCGCAGCGCCGCATCGAAATAGGAGCGCGCAATGTTCGGAGCATTCGGAATCGTGCTGACCATCGCCATGGTCTTCGGCGGCTATGCCCTTGCCGGCGGCAAGCTGGCCGTGATCCTGCACGCATTGCCCTTCGAGATGATGATCATCGGCGGTGCGGCGGTCGGGTCTTACATCTTGTCCAACAGCGGGGATGTACTGAAACATACCCTGTCCGATCTGATCCGTGCCTTCAGGGGCCCGGCCTGGAGTGCGAAGGATCATGAAGAACTGCTGTGCCTGCTGTTTCAGCTTCTGCGCCTGGCGCGCAGCAATCCGGTTGAGCTGGAAGAACATATCGAAAGCCCCGCCGACAGCGAGATTTTCAGGGCTTACCCGCGCATTCTGCAAGATCACGAAGCCGTGTCGATCATCGCCGATACGCTGCGCTCGGCCAGTCTGAACTATGACGACCCCTATCAGGTCGAGGATATGCTTTCGAAGCGGATCGCGCTGATCCGGGAAGAACAGATGCATGTTCCCCATGCGCTGCAAAGCACTGCCGATGCGTTGCCGGCGCTTGGGATTGTCGCGGCTGTGCTGGGGGTGATCAAGACCATGGCCTCGATCGATCAGCCGCCCGAGGTGCTGGGCAAGATGATCGGCGCGGCCCTTGTGGGCACGTTTCTGGGCGTGTTCCTGGCCTACGGGATCGTGGCGCCCATCGCGCAGCGGCTGAGCGCCGTGAAGAAGCATGACATGGCCTTTTATGATGTCATCAAATCGGTGCTC
>JAUNTV010000302.1 GCA_030538515.1 Paracoccus sp. (in: a-proteobacteria) | reverse complement strand
TCCGCGACACCGTGGGCGATCTTGGCTGCGAGATCGAGATCGAGCCGGGCCGCAATATCGCGGGCAATGCGGGCGTGCTGCTGTCGCAGGTGATCTATGTGAAGCAGGGCGAGGGGCGCGATTTTCTGATCCTCGATGCCGCGATGAACGATCTGATTCGCCCGGCCATGTATGGCGCGCATCATGATATCGTGCCGGTCATCGAAACCGCGCCGGGGGTGGCGGTGGCGGATTACGATGTGGTCGGACCGGTCTGCGAATCGGGCGATACCTTCCAGAAGGGTGCCCAGCTTCCGCCCCCCGATCCGGGCGATCTGATCGCCTTTCGTTCGGCCGGGGCATATGGGGCGGTGATGGCCTCGGAATATAACTCCCGCCCGCTGATCCCCGAGGTGCTGGTGGATGGCGACCGTTTCGCGGTGATCCGCCCGCGCCCGACACTGGCCGAGATGATCGCGCGCGAGGCTTTGCCGGATTGGCTTTGAACCCCGCATCCCCCCTTGCCGCGCGCTGCCCGAACCCGCAGGATGGGGCGGAAAGCTGAAGCAGGACGATGACAGAGCATAAGCCGAACCCGCGCCTTGCCCGTGCGCTGGCGCTGACCCGCGCCGGTCTGTGGTGGGAAGCCCTTGCCCGCGCCTTCTGGCCGGCGGGGACGCTGGCGCTTCTCATGCTGGCCGCGCTTGGCTTCGGCCTGCCCCGCGCCATGCCCCCTGTGGTTTTGCCATGGGTCGCGGCCTTGGCGGGGCTTGCGCTGCTGGCCGCGCTGATCCGGGGCTGGTGGCGCTTTCACCGCCCCGCGCCCGATGCGGCGATGCGGCGGGTGGATCAGCGCCTGCCCGGCAGGCCGCTTTCGGCCTTGCAGGATACGCCGGTTCTGGGCGGCGACGGCGCGCTTTGGCGGGCGCATCAGGCGCATATGGCGGCGCTGGCGCATCAGGCGCGCGCCGTCGCGCCCGATGCGGGTCTTAGCCGGCGCGACCCTTTCGCGCTGCGCCTGGGCGCGCTGACCGCGATCACCATGGCGCTTCTGTTCGGCAGCATGGGCCAGATCGGGCAGGGTTTCGCCGCGCTTGCGCCCGCGCGCGATCCCGCGCCCGCGCCCGAAGCCGTCACCCGCGGCCTTGGCTGGGAAGGCTGGGCAGAGCCGCCGCCCTATACGCGCAAGCCCGTGATTTACCTGAACGATCTGCCCGAGGGCGAGGTCCTGCACCTGCCGCAGGGCAGCACCATCAGCCTGCGCCTTTACGGCGAGGATGGCGCGATCACGCAGGATATCGGCGCGGCCTTGCCCGTCGATGACCCCCGCAGCCCGCAGTTCCGGGTCGAGCGCGCGGGCGTGCTGAGCGTGGGGCAGCGCCGGATCGAGATCACCGTTCAGCCCGATGCTCCGCCCGAAATCGCCCTTGGCGCCGCCGCCGAGCGTCGCGCCGATGGCCGGCTGGTCCAGCCCTTTTCGGCGCGCGACGATTTCGGCGTGACCGAGGGTTTCGCCACGATCACGCTGGACATGCCCCGCATTCCGCGCCGTTACGGGCTTGGGATCGATCCCGAACCGCGCGAGCCGGTGCAGATCAACCTGCCCCTGCGCGGCGGGCGCGCCAGCATCGAGGGGCAGTTCACCGCCGACTTGATGAAGCACCCATGGGCCAATCTGCCCGTCGAAATCCGCCTGACCGCGCGCGACGGCATCGGGCAGGAAGCCGGGTCCGAGGCGCTGGCGATGGAACTGCCGGGGCGGCGCTTCTTCGTGCCCTTTGCCTCGGGGCTGATCGAATTGCGCCGCGACATCCTGTGGAACCGTCTCAATGCCGGCTATTCGGCCGAGCTTCTGCGCGCGATGCTCTGGCAGCCCGAAGGGGGAAGCGGGGCCGTGGACGGCGCTGTCCAGCGTGATCTGGGCGCGGTGATCGCGGGGCTGGAAACGCCCGATCTCAGCGACAGCCAGCGCGATGCGCTTGCCGAGGCGCTGTGGCGCATGGCCGTGCAGCTTGAGGATGGCGGGCTGGCCGATGCGCGCGAACGCATGCTGCGCGCGCAGGAACGCGTGGCCTCGGCCATCCGGCGCGGTGCCTCGCCCGAGGAAATCAGCCGCCTGATGGAAGAACTGCGTCTGGCCACGCGCGATTATCTGGACCGGCTGGCCGAGCAGGGCGAAAACGACATGTCCGACCGTTTCAACCGCGCGCCCTCCGAGATGATCAGCGGCGATCAGATCCAGCAGATGATGGATGAGATCCAGCGCCTCATGAATGAGGGCCGCATGAGCGAGGCACAGGCCCTGCTGGAACAGTTCAACCGCATGATGGAAAACATGCAGGTCCGGCGCACGGAAGGCGAAGGGCAGGGTCGCGGGCAGGAAGGCGGATCGTCGGGGCGCATGGCCCAGACGCTGCGCGATCAGCAGGATCTGGCCGACCGCGCCTTCCGCCAGATGCAAGAGGACTGGTTCGGCCCCGAGACGCAGCCGGGCGCAGAAGGCGAGCCGGGCGCGGATGGCGGCGAGGAATCGGGCAATATGCCCTGGGATCTGGCCGATCAGCAGCAGCAGTTGCGCGATGATCTGGGCATGCAGCGCGGGCTTCTGCCCGAACGCGGCTCGCCCGAGGGGCAGGCCGCGGGCGAGGCCATGGACCGCGCCGGGCGCGCCATGCAGGAGGCCGAGCAGGCGCTGCGCGAAGGCGATATGGAAGGCGCGCTTGACCGTCAGGCCGAGGCGATCGAGGCCCTGCGCGACGGCATCCGCGCGCTCGACCGGGGCGAAGGCGGCCAGCCCGGCCAGCAGGCGGAAAGCGGCGAGGAAGGGCGCGACGGGCAGGAAAGCGGCGGTATTCAGGGCGAGCAGCAGCAGGCGCGCGGGCTGAGCACGCCCCGGCGCGATCCCCTTGGGCGCTCTATGGGGGGGACCGGCGCGGGCATCTCGACCGGTGGGGGGCTGGCCGAGGGCGAGGGCGGCGACGCGCGCGCCCGCGAACTTCAGGACGAAATCCGCCGCCGACTGGGCGAACAGACCCGCCCGCAAACCGAACGTGACTACCTGGACCGGCTGATCGAACAGTTCTGACCCCGCGCCGCCATTGCGTTCCGACGGGCGGGATGGGGTCTTCGGGCGAAGAAGAAGCCCGCATGGTTGCCGCGGGTGGATCTTGGCCCGGTCAGGCGAACAGGCCCAGCCGCAAGGCAGGCGCGATTATCCGGCCCCGCGCCGCCACCGCGTTCCGATGGGCGGGGTGGGGGTATGTGGGCGCGCAAGATGCTGGTGATGTGTGGCGGTGACGGTGATCCGCCAACAGCGGCACCATATGCGGATTTGGGTTGAACTCGGCACGGACGCTGGTAATTCTGCGCTTGATCTTCAACAGGGGCGCGCACTCATGATCAAGGAATTCAGAGACTTCATTGCCCGTGGCAATGTCATGGATATGGCGGTCGGTATCATTATCGGTGCCGCCTTCACCGCAATCGTTACCTCGATGGTGTCGGATTTGATTAACCCGATTATCGGAATCATTACCGGGGGCACCGACTTCTCGGATAAATAT
>JAUNTV010000301.1 GCA_030538515.1 Paracoccus sp. (in: a-proteobacteria) | reverse complement strand
ACTGAACGTCTATAACCCGATGATGTCCTATAACGTGCTGCAATCCATGCAGCTTCTGGGCGATGCGGCGGGGTCGTTCACTGATAATATGGTCGTGGGCACGCAGGCCAATACCGCCCGCATCGACAAGCTGATGAAGGAATCGCTGATGCTGGTGACGGCGCTGGCGCCGACCATCGGTTACGATAACGCGACCAAGGTGGCGAAAACCGCGCATAAGAACGGCACCACGCTGCGCGAGGAAGCCATCGCCCTTGGCTTTGTCGATGGCGAAACCTTCGACCGCGTGGTTCGCCCGGAACTGATGATCGGGCCAGAGGACTGAACCGGCCCGGTCCACACCCCATGATGAAACGGAGGTCATGATGAAACTTGCCGAAGCTTTGGTCCTGCGCGCCGATATGGCCCGACGGCTGGATCAGATCGCCGCGCGCATGCTGCGCAACGCCAAGGTGCAGGAAGGCGACAGCCCCGCCGAAGACCCCGCCGCCCTTCTGGACGAACACGACCGCACGGCGCGCGAGATGCAGGCGCTGATCGCGCGGATCAACCGCACCAACAGTCACACCCCGCTGGCTGAGGGCACGATCAGCGATGCCCTTGCCGCGCGCGACGTGCTGCGTCTGCGTCAGGCCGCACGCCACAATCTGGCCGAGAAAGCCACCATCACACAGATGGTCGGGACCCGAAGCGAGGTTCGCTTTCGCCCCGCCATCGATGCCGCCACCATTCAGAAACAGGCCGATGCGCTTGCGCGGGACATGCGCGAACTCGACGCCCGCATACAGGAGACGAACTGGCTGACAGAACTGGCAGATTGATCCGGCCGGTATCGGCGATCAGAGGCGAATACACATCCGATCCGGCAGGAAAAGCCCGGAATTGTCAGCGCAAGGGCGGCGCAATCCTTACAGATCACGCCCCGTACACTGACAAGCGCAAGGTGACTGTGACACCTTATGACCATGTATTGATCTGATCGGCCGAGAGGGTGGGCACGGGGGTTTTCCTGCAAGCGGGAAACCATGGCCGGATCAGGCGGGCCTCAGGTCACTTTCTTCACGAATTGCGATTTCAGCCCGATCTGGCCATGGCCGGGAATGCGGCAGTCAATATCGTGATCGCCCGCCACCAGCCGGATACCACGCACCTTCGTCCCCACCTTGATGACCGCGGACGACCCCTTCAGCTTCAGATCCTTGATCACCGTCACCGTATCGCCATCGGCCAGCAGGTTGCCAAGGCTGTCGCGCACCTCGGTTTCAGGATCGCTGCCACCCGGCGTCCATTCATGGCCGCATTCGGGACAGACAAGCAGCCCGTCCATCTCATAGGTGAAGGCAGAGGCACATTCGGGGCACGCAGGCAGGGTCTCGGTCATGACCCCTCTATAGGGCGGTGGCATGCCCAAGGCCAGCATGGCGCGGATATTCCTTTCCCGATCCATGCACGGCTGATCCGGCCTCAGGATCGGTCTGGCCCTGCGGGGCGTTTCGGAACTAGACTGAACCGGCCCGGCCCCGTCTGGCGGCCATGATACGCAGCAACCCCAAGAGGCTTCCCGATGACGCCCCGCCCGTTTCTCGCCCTTGCATTTGGCGCGTTCCTTTGCCCCCTGGGCGGTCTGGCACAGACTGCGGATGTGCCCGCAGGCGGCGGCGCCATGGCGGCCATCAATGACGGCGTGTTCTATTCGGGCAGCATCCGGGGCGTCACCACCGTCACGCAGGTCTTCCCGGACGGGCAGAAGGCCGTCGCGGCCATCGTGGAATTCGCGGCCCCCCTGTCGGCGGCGGCGCTTGACCCGGATGCGTTCAGCATCGACGGGCGCAGCATCCTGTCGGCCCGCGTCACCGCCCTGCCCCAGATCGGGGCCGAAACCGGCGACGGTCCCTTTCTGGTCATCGACCTGGACCCTGGGGACGAAAGCGCCGCCGTCTACCGGGCGGCGGCTGGCAGCAACCCCACGCAGCTTGTCTTTCGCCAGACCGCGCCGCTGGCGCGCGCCGATGGCGACAGTTTCGCGCCGGGCGGGAAGGTCGTGGTCAGCACAAGGCTGAACAATCTGATCGTCGATGATTTCCGGCAGTTCCGCTTTGCCGACCCCGAAACCGGGCTGATCCTGAACTATAACCTGTTCACGCCCGCAAATCCTGACCCGGCGATGCGCTATCCCCTTGTGCTGTTCATGCATGATGCCGGTGTCACCGGCACCGACCCGCTGCGCACGCTGGAACAGGGCCTGGGCGCGGTGGTCTTTGCCAGCCCCGATTCGCAGGCCGCGCATCCGGCCTTCGTTCTGGCCCCGCAATATCCGGTGGCACTGGCCAATGATGCCGCGCAGACCTCGGCCTATCCCGCGATCACCGCGCGGCTGGTGCAGCAGTTGCAGCAGGATCACCCCATCGACCCCGACCGGATTTACGCGACCGGCCAGTCTGGCGGCTGCATGACCGGCATCGCGCTGAATGTGGCCTATCCCGACCTGTTCGGGGGCACCTTCTGCGTGGCCGGGCAGTGGGATGCCGCCGTGGTCGCGCCAATGGCCGCGGTGAATTTCTGGGCCCTGGTGTCGCAGGACGACGCCAAGGCATTCCCCGGCATGACGGCCGTGGTCGAGACCCTGCGCGAAAACGGTGCGCGCGTGGCGACCGGCACCCTTGACGCCAAGGCCCCGGCCGGGGAAACCGCCCGCACCATAGCCCAAATTCGCGCCGACGCGGGCGACAGCAATGTCATCTTCACCAGTTTCACGAAAGGCAGCGTGCTGCCGGCGGATGGCGCTGGCGGTCCGGGGGCCGGGCATGTGAACACATGGCTTTACGCCTATGGCATTCCCGCGATCCGGGACTGGCTGTTCGATCAGCGCCGCAAGGCCGCGCCATGAGCACGATCACCAACCTCAACCGCTTCCGCAAGCAGAAGGCCCGGCAGGAAGCCCGCGCCAGGGCCGATGAAAACGCGGCCAAACATGGCCGGAGCAAGGCGCAGAAGCTGGCGGAAAAATCCGATCAGGACCGCGCGTCCAGACATCTCGACGGGGTGAAGCGTGACGATTGATCTGCCGCCGATGGATGCGCCCGCGAAACGCTCGGTCTCCATCGACGGGCATCGCACCTCGGTCAGTCTGGAGGACGCGTTCTGGCGCGGGCTGGAAAGGGCCGCGCGCGCGCGCGGCACCACGCGCGCCGGGCTGATCGCCGATATCGACCATGCGCGCCCCGCCAGGGTCGGGCTGGCCACCGCCTGTCGCCTGTTCGTGCTGGCGGAACTGCAAGCCACGCGCTAAACCGCCCCCGACATCCACAAGGAGGCCATGATGATCCCGCGCTATGCCCGCCCCGAGATGACCGCGATCTGGTCGCCCGAGACGAAATTCCGCATCTGGTATGAGATCGAGGCCCATGCCTGCGACGCCCAGGCCGAGCTTGGCGTGATCCCGCGCGAGAATGCACAGGCGGTCTGGGCCGCGAAGGATGTCGAATTCGACGTGGCCCGGATTGATGAGATCGAGGCGGTGACGAAACATGACGTGATCGCCTTTCTGACCCATCTGGCCG
>JAUNTV010000300.1 GCA_030538515.1 Paracoccus sp. (in: a-proteobacteria) | reverse complement strand
CGTTAAAATATTTGCAGGCGCAGGTCTGTTCGGTCGCCTGCAAGGGAATGATGCGCCGGTCGCTGACGGCATCAATCGCCTCGACCGCCTGGCGGACATCGGAAAGGGTGAAGGGCTGCTGCTTCTGCGCCTTGCTGCGCAGGAACTCCGTCGCCAGGAGTTCCGTGTATTCATTCCGGCCACCGTCGATGGCCAGAAACTCGCGCGTCTGGCAATTGACGATGCGATAGCCGTCAAACCCTTCAAGGGCTGCATTGGCGAGGGGCGGGTAGTCAAGGCTATCGCTGCCATCGGCCTGCCGCATAAAGATCATGCGCTGCCCGTAGCTTTCGCTCGTGAAGCCGCTGCCGATATAACCGAAAGGCCAGGCGCCCCAGACGGACATGCCGGATTCGACGGCCCCATCGCAGAACGGTACCGGTCTGTCGGCCACGGCAGGCACAGCCAGCAGGCTCAGCGCCAATGCGGCCCCGCCCGTCCGTCTCATCGCTTGCTTTTCCGGTGTGAAGGCCATCCTGCCCCCCGCTTTCGCTTGCTGTTAGAGTCGGGGGCAGAGACCCACCCCCGAGTTTTGCCGCTTACTGCCAGAGAAGATCGGGATAGTGAAGCTCACACCCGCATCTTGCACGCGGATTTCCGACCGCGTCGACCCGGCCCTGTGTGACCGCATAGCCCGCCGCCTGCCCCGTGCGCGCAAGCTGGTTGCTGGCCGTCAGCCGCCCGGACTGGCGCAGCCTGTTCACCATGTCCTGCAGGGTATTGCCCGCCGCCGGGGCGCTTGCCAGCGTCCAGTCCTGCTGAACGCGGGTGATCGTCCTGGCCGAGCAATCCACCAGCGAGAAGCGCTGCATCACGCTGCCATCAGCCGATTGCTGCTGCGTGCCGATGCCGATCATGCCGCCACCCTCGGCGGTGATCGGGGCCTCGGTATAGGATGCCATCTGGCTGGTCGCCACACGCCCGCAATTGGCCAGCGGCTGCGCAGTGCCCGCGGTATCGGTGCCTTCCGGCACGCATGCCGACAGCCCAAGCAGGGCGACAGCGCCGATCGCCGCCTTCGTGAAAATTCCCGTCATTCTATCCTCCTGTCCAAATGCCTAGACTCAATGGGGCCGCAAGCGGGCCTGCGGCTGTCCGATCCTGACGGTGCCGCCGGATCAACCAAACCACATTCCCCGAAAATAGCAAACGGCCATCCCGGTTCGGCAGGATTTTCATCACCTTGCCCTGCCGATCTGCCACAGAACCCCGTCACGCCGGGGCGAATGCCTGCGGCGGGATCTGAGCCTTTGGGCAAGGAAGAGATCAGGCGCGCCGCCTTGTCGGGGCAGCCGCCGCCGCGCGCCGATGCTTCGGGCCACGGCAGCGCGGCCAGCACTGGCGCCGGGATGGTCACGGCCAGGACTGCACCCGGCCGCATCGTCACAAACCCTGACCGGGCTTCACGTCGCGCAGTTCAAGCTGCTTTTTCGGATCGGTCCACATCTGCTTGAGCACATCCTGCCGCTTGATGTCGCGGCGGTGGCGGATGGTCAGCACGATGGCCCCGATCATGGCCACCAGCAGCACCAGACCGGCAAGCTGGAAGGCCAGGAAATAGCGGTCGTAAAGCACCGCCGCGATGGCATTCGCATTGACCATATCGGGCGGGATCGGCGCGGCAAGCTGGCCCGCGGCACCGGGCGCGGTCTGCCAGCCGGCGAAGCTCATGCCCAGAACGGCCAGAAGCGCCGCCCCGATGACAAGGCCAAGCGGCAGGAAACGCGCCAGTTCACCGCGCAGCGCCGCGAAATCCACATCCAGCATCATCACGACGAACAAAAACAGCACCGCCACCGCGCCCACATAGACGATGATCAGCAGCATGGCGATGAATTCCGCGCCTTGCAGCACGAACAGCCCCGCCGCGCAAAGGAAGGTCAGGATCAGCCAGAGCACCGAGTGCACCGGGTTCTTCGAGATCACCACCATGAAACCCGAGATGCAGGCCAGAACGGCGAACAGATAGAATGCGATGGCGATCATGCCTCGTCCTCCTCGTCATAGACGCTGGCGGCGATTTCCAGTGCCTTCTGCATGGCGGGCAGCCCCGCGAACATGCTCATCTGATAGATGGTTTCCGCGATCTCGCGCCGGGTCGCGCCCACTTCCAGCGCCTGCCGGATGGTCAGGCGAAGCTGGGGTTCCGCCAGCGCGCCCTGCACGGTGATCGCGCCGATGGTCAGCAAAAGCCGGGTTTTCGCGTCCAGCCCCTCGCGGTTGAAGGTGCGTCCGAACCACATTTCCAGCACATCGGCGGGCATGGTCGGCACCAGCTTTTCGAAGGCGCGGGTATCGACCTGCTCAAGCGCGGGGTTGAAGCTGCGCGCCATCTCCTGCCCCGAGACGAGCATCTGCTGGAACAGCCGGGCGAATGCGTCGTTCATCGGTAGGGCGCGTCCAGGGCAAGGTTACGGGCGATTTCGGCTTCCCAACGGTCGCCGTTGTCCAGAAGCTTCTGCTTGTCGAAGAACAGTTCCTCGCGGGTTTCGGTGGCGAATTCGAAATTCGGGCCTTCGACGATGGCATCCACCGGGCAGGCTTCCTGGCAGAAGCCGCAATAGATGCATTTGGTCATGTCGATGTCATAGCGCGTGGTGCGGCGGCTGCCATCATCGCGCGGCTCGGCGTCGATGGTGATGGCCTGCGCGGGGCAGATCGCTTCGCACAGCTTGCAGGCAATGCAGCGTTCTTCCCCGGAAGGATAGCGGCGCAGCGCGTGTTCACCCCGGAAACGCGGCGACAGCGGGCCCTTTTCATGGGGGTAGTTGATGGTATCCTTGGGGGCGAAGAAATATTTCACGCCAAGGCCGAAGCCCTTGATGAAATCCCACATCAGGAAATATTTCGTCGCCCGGGCAAGATCGAGGGCCATGCTCAGCGCTCCTTCAGGCGTTCGGCTGCGAAGCGGTCAAAGGCGGCGACAAGGGCGCGGACCTGCGCGGAATCGCCCGCCAGCCCTGCGTGATCGGCCAGAAAATGCGCGAATTCGGCCTTGTCGGTCTCGGACGCGGCGGCAAGGGCGCGTGCGATGGTTTGCTCAGACATATCAGCCTCCGACTGCTGCGCGGGCCCAGAACCCGCCAAGAACTTCATAACGCGCCATGATCGCCACGAAAACCACCCAGCCAAGCGACAAGGGCAGGAACACCTTCCAGCCGATCCGCATCAGCTGATCGTAGCGATAGCGCGGCACAATGGCTTTCACCATCGAGAACATCCAGAACCAGAACCACATCTTCAGCACCATCCAGACCGGTCCGTCCGGCAAGAAGGGCACCGGCGACAGCCAGCCGCCGAAGAAGAACAGCGAGATCAGCGCGCACATCAGGAAGATGGCGATATATTCGCCCGCCATGAACAGCAGATAGGGGGTCGAGCCATATTCGACCATATGCCCCGCCACCAGTTCCGATTCCGCTTCCGCCAGATCGAAGGGCGGGCGGTTGGTTTCCGCCAGCGCGCTGATGAAGAACAGCACCAGCATCGGCAGATGCGGCAGCCAATACCAGTGCAGCATCCCCGCGCCCGCCTGCGATTCCACGATCACCGAAAGGTTCATCGACCCCGCCGAGATGATGAT
>JAUNTV010000006.1:6035-25867 GCA_030538515.1 Paracoccus sp. (in: a-proteobacteria) | reverse complement strand
GCGCCTATATCGAGGGCGCGGGGGCGGACGGGATCACGGCGGCGGAAAATCTGGCCGCGTGGGGCGCGATCCGGCTGCGCGGGCGGGTGCTGGCGGATATGCGCGGGGCCTCGACCGGGGTGCAATTGCTTGGGCTGGATCTGGCGCATCCGATCCTGCTGGCCCCCGTGGCCTTTCACGGGCTGGTCCATCCCGAAGCCGAGGCCGCGACCGCCCTTGGTGCTGCGGCGGGGCAGGCGCTGATGGTGGTGTCAACGCAGGCCAGCCTGCCGCTGGAACAGATCGCCGCGCAGGCGCAGGGACCGCTTTGGTTTCAGCTTTACCTGCAAGCCCGGCCTGAGGACAGCCTGCACCTGATCCGCCGGGCCGAGGCGGCGGGCTACCACGCGCTTGTGCTGACGGTGGATGCCCCGATCAACGGGCTGCGCAATGCCGAGGCGCGGGCGGGTTTTGCCCTGCCGCCCGGCCTGCGCGCGGTTAATCTGGACGGTTATCACCAGCCGCAATTCTCGCCCCCGCCGGGGCGCAGCGCGGCATTCCTGGGGATGCTGGATCACGCGCCAAGGTGGGAGGATCTGGCCTGGCTGCGCGAACAGACGCGCCTGCCAATCCTGCTGAAAGGCATCTGCGACGCCGATGATGCCGCCCGCGCGGTCGATCTGGGCGCGGATGGGGTGATCGTGTCGAACCATGGCGGGCGGGTGCTGGATACGCTGCCCGCGACCGCCCGGATGCTGCCCGCGATTGCCGCGCGGGTGGGTGCGCAGGTGCCGGTGATCTGCGATGGCGGCATCCGGCGCGGCACGGATGTTCTGAAGGCGCTTGCCCTTGGCGCGCAGGCGGTGATGGTGGGACGCCCGCAGCTTCATGCGCTGAGCATCGGCGGTGCCGCGGGCGTGGCCCATATGCTGACGATCCTGCGCGCCGAGTTTGAGGTGGCGATGGCCCTGACCGGCTGCGCCTCGGTCGCAGCAGTGGACAGGGACGTGCTTTGGCAGGACGGATAAAGCCCCTGCCGCCAGACCAGCCCTGCAAGCCGCTGCTTCCCTTCGTCTTTTGCGCTCAAAGCCCCGGCGCGGCGCGCCCGCAGGCAGGACTGTTGAGATAATGACACAGTTCCCGACTTATTCACTCGGAATAAGGGCGCGATATATTGTCTCACCCTTCCGTGATCGCCATGAAGGGCGGATCAGCAAGCGCCCTTTCGGGTGGCCAGCCAGCAATCGGCCGACCGGTCACGACACCCTAAGGGAACCCAGATGACGACCTCTTTTCCCCCGAATGCGGGCTTTTCCCCCACCCTTGGCCTTTTGCCGGTGCTGGCCATGTCGGTCACGACAGCGGCGAGCCTTCCCGCCGCCGCGCAGCAATCGCCCTATGTCCTGCCCGATATCGCGCTGACCGGCGCGCAGGATGACGCGGCGACCACCTATAACCCGCGCCGGGCCAGTTCCCCGCTGCTGACCCAGGAATTGCTGGATACGCCGCGCAGCGTGCAGATCATCACCCGCCGCCAGATCGACGAACGCGGGGCCTCGTCCGTCTATGACGTGCTGCGCACCACGCCGGGTGTGACCCTTGGCACGGGCGAGGGCGGCAACCCGATGGGGGACCGGCCCTTCATCCGGGGCTATGAGGCATCGACCGACATGATGGTGGACGGGATGCGCCAGCTTGGCCGCACCTCGCACGAGGCCTTCAACATCGAACAGATCGAGATGGTGCGCGGTGCCGGTGGTGCCTATTCGGGGCGTGGCGGTGTCGGCGGCTCGCTGAATATGGTGACCAAGCAGGCCCGTATCGGGGAAGAGTTCAACGAAGCCTCGGCCATGATCGGCAATGCCAGCCAGTCGCGCCTGACGCTGGACAGCAATTTCGCCCTTGGCGAGCGGGCGGCGGGCCGCGTCAACCTGATGTGGCAAGACAGCGAGGTTCCCGGCCGCGGCGGGCTGCGGGATGACAAGACCGGCGTGGCGCTTGCCCTGTCCGGGCAACTGACCGAGACCACGCAGCTCAGCTTTTCCGGCTTCCGAAGCCGGGCGAAGAACACGCCGGATTTCGGCATTCCGATGGCCAATGAGGCCTATGTGACCGCGACCGGCGATACCAGCTATGGCACCGGCACGACAAGCGACCCCTATCAGCCGCTTGGATCGGTCAATCACGATCAGTTCTTCGGCCTGTTCAACCGCGACCGGCGCGAAGTCACCAATACCGGGCTGCAATTGCGGCTGGAACATGAATTCAGCCCCTCGATGCGGTTGCGCGCGCAGCTTGGCTATGTCGGTTCCGAGCAGGAATATATCGTGACCCGCCCGACCTTCATCGCGGGCGCGGATGGCACGGGCGCCTTGCAGCGCGCGTCGCGCAGCGGGGCGCGCGATACCTCGGCCGTGGGCTTCGCGCTGTCGCTTTCGGGCGAGGCAGAGACCGGCGGGATCAGCCACAGCTATGTCATCGGCACCGAGATCAGCCGCGAAAAGCTGCGCAGCGCCAGCCTCAGCGGCTTTCCCTCGGGCACATCGGCCTTCGACACGTCCGACTGGCGCAATCCCGACCCCTGGGTGCCTGTCGATATGTCCGGCCTGACGCGCGGGCCATGGGGCGATCCCACGATCACCCGCAGCGTCGGCTTCTATGCCTTCGATACGCTGAGCTTCAACGATCAGTGGGAGGCGAGCCTTGGCGTCCGGCACGAGAATTTCGACGTGGATCAGCAGGGCAACGGGCTGCGGCGCAAGGACGGGATCTGGTCCTATCAGGTCGGCGTCGTCTACAAGCCCGCGGCGAACGGGTCGATTTATGTCAACTACGGCACCTCTGCCAGCCCCTCGGGGCAATGCGCGGGGCTTGCGGGTGGCTCGGAAGGGGCGGGGGCCTGCACGCTGACGGCGAATAACGACGATCTGGCCCCCGAAAAGGTGCGTTCCTTCGAGATCGGCACCAAATGGGATGTCATGGACGACCTGTTCGTGACGGCTGCGCTGTTTCGCACTGAAAAGACCAATGCCCGCGTGACCGATCCTTTCGGTAATGTCGATACCATCGGGCGCAACCGCGCGCAGGGGCTGGAACTGGGCGTGAACGGCCAGATCTCCGAGCGGTGGGGCATCTCGGCGGGTTATGCGCTGACCGATGCAAGGATCATCGACGCGGGCTATGTCGATGACGGTTCGGGCAATTACGTGGCCTCACCCGATAACGGCAACCGCATGCATTACATCGCCCGTAACAGTTTCGCGCTGTGGACGACCTATGAGATGGACGATCAATGGACCTTCGGTGGCGGCGCGACCTATACCGGGAAACGCTTCATGAACGCGGCCAATACCGCCGAATTGCCCGCGCAATGGCGCGTGGATGCGATGGCGGCCTATCAGATCAACGATCAGGCGCGGTTGCAGATGAACATCAACAACCTGTTTGACGAAAACCTGTATGACGCCTCGCATGTCGGGCTTTTCGCCAATGTGCAGGCCGGCCGCAGCGTGACGCTGAAGCTGGATTATTCGTTCTGATCCGATTTGCCGGGCGGTCATCCCGCCCGGCATTCTCATGCCGGCGCGCCGCTTCATGTCAGGCGCGCATTCCGGCACTCCACATCCCGCGCCCTTGCGGCATGGCGCGACCGAAAGAGTGGAATGTCATATTTCTGTCATGTATCATTTGCGGAAACGTCACCGGGCGGCACTAACCCTGCCGCTCAGAAACCGGCCGCTTCGGCCTTATGTGGAGTTCCTGATGTCCCCGATCTTCCGTTCCCTGATGCTTGGCTGCACGCTGCCCGCGCTGATCGCCGCGCCGTCTTTCGCCGAGCCCAGTCAGGAGCTTATCGATGCGGCCAAGGCCGAGGGTGAGCTGACCACCATCGCACTGCCCCATAACTGGTGCGGCTATGGCGAGGTGATCAAGGGCTTCAAGGATAAATACGGCCTTAAAATCAATGAGTTGAATCCGAATGCCGGCTCGGCTGACGAGTTGGAGGCGATCAAGGCCAATCGCGGCAATACCGGCCCGCAGGCCCCGGATGTGATCGATGTCGGGCTGGCCTTTGGTCCTCAGGCCAAGGAAGAGGGGCTGATCCAGCCCTATAAGGTCTCGACCTGGGATACGATCCCCGATGATGCCAAGGACGCCGATGGCTACTGGTATGGCGATTATTACGGCGTTCTGGCCTTCGCCGTGAACACCGATATCATCCCCGAAGCGCCGCAGAGCTTCGCCGACCTGACTTCGGGCGAGTATCGCAACTCGATCGCGCTGCCGGGCGATCCGCGCACCGGGAATTCGACCATCATGACCGTCTATGCTGCCGGTCTGGCCCAGAACCCCGATGCGAAAGGCGCCGATGCGCTGAACGCCGGGATCGCCTATATGAAGGGGCTGAAGGACTCGGGCAATCTGGTGCCGGTGGACGGCAATGCGCAGAATTTGGCGCAGGGCACGACGCCGATCTATTTCGACTGGGATTACAACCTTCTGGCCATGCGTGACAGCCTTGCCGGCAACCCCGAGGTCGAGGTGGTCGTGCCAGGCGATTCGGTTCTGGCGGGTGTCTATGTGCAGGCGATTTCGGCCTATGCGCCCCATCCCAATGCCGCCAAGCTGTGGATGGAATATCTTTACTCGGATGAGGGTCAGCTTGGCTGGCTGAAAGGGTACTGCCACCCGATCCGTTTCGACGATCTGATGGCGCGTGGCGTGGTGCCGCAGGATCTTCTGGACAAGCTGCCCGAGGTCCCCGAGGGCCGCACCGTCTTCCCGAGCCTTGCCGATCAGGAAGGCGCGCGCGAGGCCGTGGCCGCCAACTGGGCGCGCGAGATGGCGGTTCAGTAAGCCGCCGGGGCGTTTGCCCGTGATATCCGGCTGCCCGGCATCGCGCGCAAGCGGGCCGGGCAGCCGTCGTGACGAAGGGCAGGATGAAAGGGCGGGGAAACCGCATGGCTGAGCTTACCGATGACGCCCCGGCCACCGCGCAGAAGCGGCAGGGCAGGCGGATCAATCTGGACTGGCTGGGGGTCGTGCCCTATCTGGGCTTCGTGCTGCTGTTCCTGATCCTGCCGGTGTTCTACCTGCTGAACGGGGCGCTTCAGACGGCGGACGGGCGCTATTCGCTGGATACGATGGCACGCCTGTTCGAGCCGCAGATCCGCGCCTCATACTGGCTGTCGATCCGGCTCAGCTTCGCCTCGGCGCTGACCGGCACGCTGTTCGGGCTGGCGCTGGCTTATGCGCTTTACATGGGCCGCCTGCCGGTCTGGCTGCGGCGCGCCTTCATGACGTTTTCGGGCGTCGCGTCCAATTTCGCGGGCGTGCCGCTGGCTTTCGCCTTCATCGCCACGCTTGGCCGGCTGGGGCTGGCCACGCTGATCCTGCGCGATGTCTTCGGTATCAATATCTATGCCGCCGGTTTCAGCCTGTTTTCCTTCTGGGGGCTGGCGCTGACCTATCTGTATTTCCAGCTTCCCCTGATGCTGCTGATGATCGCCCCCGCGATGGAGGGGCTGCGCCCCGAATGGCGCGAGGCCGCGCAAAGCCTTGGCGCCTCGGGGCGGCAATACTGGACGAAAGTGGCGATCCCGATCCTCGCGCCCTCGGTCGCGGGCTGCTTCCTGCTGCTGTTTGCCAATGCCTTCGGGACGCTGGCGACGGTCTATGCGCTGACGGCGGGGAATTTTCCGGTCGTGCCCATCGTGCTGTTCCAGCAGATCCGGGGCAATGTGCTTTATGATCCCAATCTGGGCTATGCGCTGGCGCTTGGGATGATCCTGATCATGGCGGTGTCCAACACGCTTTACTTCGTGCTGCGCCGCCGCGCGGAAAGGTGGCGGAAATGAAGCGCCCGCTGGTTCTGCCCTTGCTGATCGTCATTCTGGCCGCCGCCTATCTGCTGCTGCCGCTGATCGCCACCTTCCATTTCAGCCTGAAGATGGAACGCGGCACGCTGTCCTTCGCGGCCTACCGCTCGGTCCTGAGCAGCGATGTGTTCCTTTCGGCGCTTGCCTTTTCGGCGACGGCCTCGCTGGCGGCCATCGTGCTTGGCGTGGTGCTGGTGGTGCCCACCGCCTATTGGGTGCGCCTGCGCCTGCCGAGGCTGCGCACATTGGTCGAGTTCCTGTCGCTGCTGCCGCTGATCATCCCGCCGGTGGTGCTGGTTTTCGGCTATGTCCGGCTTTACGGATCGGATTCGATCCTGCCGCTGACACTGACCACGCAGGGCACCAATATCCTGCTGGTGGTGGGCTATGTGGTGCTGTCCTTGCCCTATATGTATCGCGCCGTCGACAATGGCATGGGGGTGATCGACATCAACACGCTGACCGAAGCGGCCGAAAGCCTCGGCTCGTCAAGGCTGCGCACCATCGTTACGGTGATCTTCCCCAATGTGCGCTCGGCCATCGTGTCGGGGGCGTTTCTGACCTTCTCGATCTCGCTTGGTGAATTCGTCATCACCTCGCTTCTGAACCGGCCCGGCTTCGGCCCCTATATGGTGCAGGTCGGCCAGGATCAGGCCTATCAGCCGGCCGCCCTTGCGATCATGGCCTTCGCCTTCACCTGGGTCTGCATGGCCGTGATCGAGATAACCGCAACCAGACGTCCGGGCGGCTTCGCGCTGCCGGGCCGCCGCCGCAGGACCAACCGGACATGAGCGCGCTGACCCTGAGCAATATCACCAAAAGCTTCGGCGCCCAGACCGTGGTGCGCGATTTCGATCTGGATGTGCATGAGGGCGAGTTCCTGTCCTTCCTCGGCCCCTCGGGCTGCGGCAAGACCACGGTTCTGCGCATGATCGGCGGGTTCGAGATGCCAAGCGGGGGCCGGATCACCATCAAGGGGCAGGACGTGACGCGCCTGCCCGCCAACAAGCGCCGGATCGGCATGGTCTTTCAGGGCTATGCGCTGTTTCCGAACATGAACGTGCGCGACAATGTGGCCTTCGGGCTGAAGATCGCCGGCATGTCGCGCGCCGAAATCGATGCCCGCGTGGCCCAGATGCTGGCGCTGATCAAGCTGGATCATCTGGGGGATCGCTATCCCTACCAGCTTTCGGGTGGCCAGCAGCAGCGCGTGGCGCTTGCCCGCGCGCTTGCCCCGCGCCCCGCGCTTCTGCTGCTGGATGAACCGCTGTCGGCGCTGGATGCCAAGGTGCGCGTGGCCCTGCGCGACGACATCCGCGCCATCCAGCGCGAGCTTGGCATCACCGCGATTTTCGTCACCCATGACCAGGAAGAGGCGCTGTCGATCTCGGACCGGGTGGTGGTCATGCACGAAGGCCGCGCCGATCAGATCGGCACCCCGGCCGAGATCTACAACCGCCCCGCCACGCGCTTCGTGGCCGGTTTCGTCGGCCATCTGAATACCTTCGATGCGCGGGTCGAGAATGACGCCTCGCTGGAATTCGCCGGCCGCCGCTTCGCGCCCATGGCGCAGCTGCGGCTTCTGGCCTCGGACGCGGCGGTGGGCGGCGCGCTTGGCGGGCCGGTGACGGTGGCGCTGCGCCCTGAATCGCTGTCGCTGACGCCCCGGCGCGAAGGCGACCCCTCGATCGCGGGGCGGGTGGTGAACCACGATTTTCTGGGCTCGGTGCTGCGCGCGCGCTTCGATGTCGCCGGGCAGCGGGTTTCGATCGACATGTTCAACGGCACCGGGGTCGAACTGCCTCGCCTCGGCAGCGAGGCACAGCTTTACTTCGCGCCCGAGGACCTTCTGGTGCTTCCCGAATGAGGTGATCGATCATGAAATTCCCCGGCTTCACCGCCCCGGGCCGCTTCTGGCGCGGCAATCTGCATGGCCATTCGACCCGCTCGGACGGCTGCCTGACCCCCGAAGAAGTCTGCCGGCGCTATGCCGCCGAAGGCTATGATTTCACCTGCGTGACCGATCATTTCCTTGGGGTTTACGACTATCCGATCACCGATACCCGGCCTTTCCGGCGGGACGGGTTCACCACGATTGCGGGGGCGGAACTTCACAGCGATGCGATGGAGAACGGCGAATTATGGCATATTCTGGCCGTCGGTCTGCCGCCTGACTTTACCCCGCCCGATACGCCGGGCTTCCGCCCCGCGCCGGGGATGGAACCCGCCGCCGATCTGGCGCGCCGCGCGCGCGATGCCGGCGCTTTCGTGGCCATCGCCCATCCGCAATGGTCGGGGATGACGCTGAGCGATGCCCGCCTGATCGATGCCGCCCATGCCGTGGAAATCTATAACCATGGCTGCGGGAATTGTGTGGCGCGGGGCGACGGGGCCTCGATCGCGGATCTGCTTTTGTCGGAAGGCCGCGCCCTGACCCTGATCGCCACCGATGACAGCCACTTCACCGAGCCGGATCACTTCGGCGGCTGGGTCATGGTGCGCGCGCCCGAAAACACGCCCGAGGCGCTGCTGGACGCGCTGAAGGCCGGGCAGTTCTACAGCTCTCAGGGGCCCGAGATCCACGATCTGGAACTGACGCCCGAAGGGATCGAGATCGCATGCTCACCCGCCGCCCGCGTCATCGTTCAGGGCCGCGGCTCGGCGGCCGAGGTCGCGCATGGCACGGATATCACCCGCGCCCTCGTCCCCCTTGGCCGCGTCGCGCATTCGCCCTGGCTGCGCGTGACGGTCATGGACCATGCCGGACGCTGCGCATGGTCGAACCCGATCCCGGCCCCGCAATAGACCCCGCGCGCCAATTCACCGCCACCCACGCGCATTTTGAACCAACCCTCGCAAAAGGGGTGGGGCCATGGCTTCTTCTGTCCATAAATATCCATACACCGGCCCTGCCGCCCTTGAGGGAAGGCAGCCGGGGGCCGGGCCGTCCCGCCAGCCCCCGTGATGGTGGCGCGTTCGGGATATGGATATTTATGGACAGAAGAAGCCCATGAGGCGTGCAATCCGCAATCCCCCCGCTTCCTGAGGGGGGCGTGCCGCATGCCCCGTCCAAGGCCCTGCAGCCGGGCCGCGTTCTACCAGTCCATCACGACCTTGCCTGCCTCGCCCGAGCGCATGGCGGCGAAGCCGGTTTCGAAGTCGTCGATTTTCAGGCGATGGGTAATCAGCGGCGTCAGATCCAGCCCCGATTGCACGAAGGCGATCATTTTATACCAGGTCTCATACATCTCGCGCCCGTAGATGCCTTTCAGATGCAGCATCTTGAAGATGACCTTGTTCCAGTCGATCTCGAAACCGGCGGGCGCGATGCCCAGAATGGCGATCTTGCCGCCATTGTTCATCAGGTCGATCATCTGGCGGAAGGCGGGGGCGGCGCCCGACATCTCCAGCCCGATGTCGAAGCCTTCGGTCATGCCAAGATGCGCCATGATCCCGGCCAGATCCTCGCGGCTGGTGTCGATGGCGTGATCCAGCCCCATCTTGCGTGCCAGCGCCAGACGCGTCGGGTTGATATCGGTGATCACCACCTTGCGCGCGCCTGCCCTTTGCGCGACCAGAGCGCCCATGATCCCGATGGGGCCGGCACCGGTGACCAGAACGTCCTCGCCCACGCAATCGAAGGACAGCGCGGTATGGACGGCATTGCCGAAAGGGTCGAAGATCGCCGCGATCTCGTCGGGGACATCATCGGGGATGGGCACGACATTGCTTTCCGGCAGGCACAGATATTCCGCGAAGGACCCCGCGCGCTGCACGCCCACGCCAAGCGTATTGCGGCACAGATGGCCGCGCCCCGCGCGGCAGTTGCGGCAGGCCCCGCAGGTGATATGCCCCTCGCCCGAGACGCGCTGACCGGGCCGGAACCGCGTCACATTGCTGCCCGTATCGGCGATCACGCCCGAAAATTCATGCCCGGTGACAAGCGGCACCGGCACGGTTTTCGCAGCCCATGCGTCCCAGTTCCAGATATGGACATCGGTGCCGCAGATCGCGCTTTTGCCGACGCGGATCAGCACCTCGTTCGGGCCGGGTTCGGGGATGGGGACTTCCTCCATCCACAGGCCGGGTTCGGGGCGGGCCTTGACCAGGGCTTTCATCATATTGCTCATGCGATCACCCCCAGTTCGCGACCGGTTTCGACGAATGCGGCGATTGCCGCCGTCAGATCCCCGGTGCTGTGACCCGCCGACATCTGCGTGCGGATGCGCGCCTGACCGCGCGGCACGACCGGGAAGGAAAAGGCGGTGACATAGACGCCCTTTTCCATCATCCGCGCGGCGAAATCGCCCGCCAGATGCGCATCCCCCAGCATGACCGGGATGATCGGATGGCCCGCGCCGGCCAGGGTGAAGCCCGCGCGCTCCATCTCGGCGCGGAAACGCTCGGCATTGGCGCTGAGCCGCGCCCTGAGCTTTTCGCCCGCCTCGATCAGATCCAGCGCCGTGATCGAGGCCGCCGCGATCACCGGCGCCAGCGTGTTCGAGAAAAGATAGGGCCGCGCGCGCTGGCGCAGCATCTCGATCACCGGGGCAGGGCCCGCCACATAGCCGCCCGAGGCCCCGCCAAGCGCCTTGCCAAGCGTGCCGGTCAGGATCGCCACGCGGTCCGCCGTGCCCGTCAACGCAGGCGTGCCGCGCCCGCCCGGCCCGGTCAGCCCGACCGCATGGCTGTCATCGACCACGACCGTCGCGTCATATTTCTCGGCCAGATCGCAGATGGCGGGCAGATCGGCGATTACGCCGTCCATGGAAAACACCCCATCGGTGACGATCACCCGGTTGCGCGCTTCCTGTGCCGCGATCAGCGCGGCCTCCAGCTCGGCCATGTCGTTATTGGCATAGCGGTGACGCTGAGCCTTGCACAGCCGCACCCCGTCAATGATCGAGGCATGGTTCAGCGCATCCGAGATGATCGCGTCCTCGGGCCCCAGAATCGTCTCGAAAAGCCCGGTATTGGCGTCAAAGCAGCTTGAGAACAGGATCGCATCCTCGGTGCCAAGGAAGGCGGCGATGCGTGCCTCCAGCGCGATATGTTCCTCCTGCGTGCCGCAGATGAAGCGGACCGAGGCCATGCCGTAGCCGTAGCGATCCAGCGCCTTATGGCCTGCGGCGATCAATTGGGGGTGATTGGCGAGGCCCAGATAATTATTGGCGCAGAAATTCAGCACCTTGCCGCCCGGTTCCACGTCGATCCGCCCGGCCTGCATCGAGGTGATGACGCGCTCGGTCTTGAAAAGCCCGTCGGCCCGGATCTGGTCAAGCTCGGCCGTCAGGCGTTCGGTCAGGCTCATGTCTTGCTCCGCGAATGATGCCATATGACGCCCTTCTTACAGGAGCGCGCGGCGTCGGGCCACAGTCGCCTTTCCAGACTGGACCTTTGGCGCGGGCAGGCGCTAACTGGCGCGAAACGAAAGGGACCGGTTGAGATGGCAGAGCAGGCATTCCACGCAGAGCGCATCTTCGATGGCGATCATTGGCATGAGGATGCGGTGCTTCTGGTCCGGGATGGCCGGGTCGGCACCATTCGCCCCGCCGCTGAGGCGCCGGGCGCCCGGCCCGTTGCGGGCTGGATCGTGCCGGGGCTGATCGATTTGCAGGTGAATGGCGGGGGCGGGGTTCTTCTGAACAATGACCCCACGCCGGAAGGCATCGCCGCGATCTGCCGCGCCCATCTGGCACTGGGCACGACCGGGATCATGGCCACGCTGATCACCGACCGCGCCGGGGTCACGGCGCAGGCGATCGCGGCAGCGGCGCATGACCAGCCCGGCCTTCTGGGCCTGCACCTGGAGGGGCCGCATCTGGCGCTTGCACGCAAGGGCACCCATGATCCGGCGCTGATCCGGCCCATGGGGGACGATGATCTGGCGGTTCTGCAGAAGGCGGCGGGCCGGCTGGCGCATCTGATCTGCACGGTCGCGCCGGAATCGGTGACGCCTGCACAGATATCGGCCCTTGCCGGGGCGGGGGCCGTGGTCAGCCTTGGCCATAGCGATTGCGGGGCCGATCAGGCGCGGGCGGCCTTTGACGCGGGCGCGCGCATGGTCACGCATCTGTTCAACGCCATGAGCCAGCTTGGCCACCGCCAGCCCGGCCTTGTCGGGGCGGCGCTGGATGACGGGCGCGTTTTCGCGGGGCTGATCGCGGATGGCTTTCATGTCGATGATGTGGCCCTTGGCGTGGCGCTGCGGGGCAAGGCGGGGCCGGGGCGGATGTTTCTGGTCTCTGACGCGATGTCGACCATCGGCACGGACCTGCCCGGCTTCACGCTGAACGGCCGCCAGATCTATCGCCGGGACGGGCGGCTGACACTGGCCGATGGCACGCTGGCGGGGGCCGATATCGCCCAGATCGACGCGCTGCGTTATGTGCATCAGCGCCTTGGCCTGGCTTTGGACGAGGCGCTGCGTCTGGCCGCCCTTTATCCCGCGCAGGCCCTTGGCATCACGGATCGCGGCCATCTGCGCCCCGATGCGCGGGCCGATTTCTGGGCGATGACGCCTGACATCACGGCGCATCAGGTCTGGCTTGCGGGGCGGCCATGCTGCTGAGCCTGCAAAACGAGGTGATCGAGATCGCCGTCTCGCCCAGGGGCGGCGCATTGACGCACGCAAGGCTGCGCGACGGGCGCGACTTCCTGCGGCCTTTGAACGGGGATTTCTCGGTGCGTGCCTCGGCCTGCTATCCGCTGGTGCCGCTTGGCAATCGCATCGGCGGCAACCGGTTTCGCTTCGCGGGGCGCGAGCACCGGCTGCGCCCGAACAGCAGCGACCCGCTTTATCTTCACGGCGATGGCTGGCTGGCGGATTGGGCGGTCACACGTAAGGAACCCGGACTGATCGCGCTTTCCCACAGCGTAAAGACACCCGATTGCGGCGTGCATATCTACCGTGCCGAACAGCGCTTCATGCTGGACGGCAATCAGTTGCGTATCGGGATCAGCGTGGAAAATCAAGGCGCTGAGCCGATGCCCTTCGGGCTTGGCCTGCATCCTTTCATGCCCGCGCGCGGCGCGGATATCCGCTTTCGTGCCCGGGCCTTCTGGACCGAAAGCCCCGAGAACCTGCCCGAGAGCCGCAATCCGATCAGCGGCGCGGTGGATTTCAGCGGGGGCCAGACCCTGCCCGATCTGGCGCTGAACAACGCCTATGAGGGCTGGGACGGGCGCGCCGATATTCTCTGGCCCGACGGGCCGGGGCTGGTGATGCGGGCCGACCCGGTGTTTTCGGTGCTGATGGCCTATGCGCCCGCAGACGACCGCAGCTTCTTCTGCCTTGAGCCGATGACACATCTGCCCAACGCGCTGAATATGGAAGGCCAGCCGGGCATGACAACGCTTGCCCCCGGCGAAAGCCTTGCAGGCGCGGTCAGCTTTACGGTGACGGGCTAGGCGCGCCACGCGCGCGCTCTGGCCCGCAAGGCCGGGCTTTCGGGGGCTATAACGCGACGGGCGAGATCAGGGGTTTGCCGGTCATGAAGGCGTCGAGATTGGCGGCGGCGAGTTCCGCCATGGCGCGCCGGGCCTCGACCGTGCCCGAGGCGTGATGCGGTGAAAGCGTGACATTTCCCAGGGATGTCAGGCGCGGGTCGGCGTCGGGTTCGGCCGCGAAGACATCCAGCGCGGCATGGCCAAGCCGGCCGTCTTTCAGCGCCGCGATCAGGGCCTCTTCGTCGACGACGCTGCCGCGCGCGATATTGACCAGAAGCCCGTCTGGCCCGAGTGCCGCGAGTGCCTCTGCGCCGATCAGCCCTGTGGTTTCGGGGCCGCCCGCGACGGTCAGGATGAGGATATCGGATGCCTGGGCCAGTCGGATCAGGTCGGGCTGGTAGTGATAGGCCGTGTCCTTCCCGCGCCGGTTCCAGTAGCTGATCCGCATATTGAACGCTTCGGCGCGCTGCGCCACCGCCTGACCAAGCGAGCCCATTCCAACGATCCCCAGCCGCTTGCCCGAGATCGAGCGTTGCAGCGGGAACATGCCCTCGCGCGC
Source organism: Paracoccus sp. (in: a-proteobacteria) (assembly GCA_030538515.1). GTDB lineage: Bacteria > Pseudomonadota > Alphaproteobacteria > Rhodobacterales > Rhodobacteraceae > Paracoccus. The sequence goes on along the minus strand of JAUNTV010000006.1, from coordinate 12,001 downwards.
CCAGTCCCGGCTGCGGACATAGGCTTCGGCGCGGGTGAAATTGCGGCTGGCGGCCAGCATCAGCAGCATGCCCATATCGGCCACGTCATCGCGCAGCGCCGGCGAGGCATTGCTGAGCGCGATCCCGCGCGCGGCCAGTTCATGCGCCGGCATGCTGTCATAGCCCGCGCTTGAGCAGGAGACATGCGCCAGCTTCGGCATCGCATCCAGCATGGGAATCGTCAGATCGGTATGGCCGTTGCTCAGCAGGGCGCGGACATTCGCGCCATGCTGCGCGATGAATGCCTCGCGCGTGGGGTTGTCGGGACCGGCAAGATCGGCCCGCAGCAGGTGATAGCGCGCCTCAAGCCCGGCCATGACGGCGGGCTGCACGGGGTTGAGCACCATGATCTCGGGCTTTCCGGTGGTGTTGTCAGCAGCCATGCGCGCCCCGCCCCGGCATCATGGCGGGCGATGGCGCCGCCCTTTTTCCCCGTATCATCCCGTTCACGACGCCCCCCGATCCGCTGCCCCAATCGCATTGTCAGCGCTATCATCCGCGAAACCGGCGGCGATGACAATCGCGCAATCCGCGTGATGCGCCGGTCCCTTGCGCGGACCGCCCGGCGCTGCTTAGCTGGCGGCAGCGAAAAGGGGATAATATGACCGGAACCATCATGGCCTTTGGCGACAGTCTGACCTGGGGGATGGACCCCCGGGATGGCACGCGCCACGCTTACGCCGACCGCTGGCCCTCGGTGCTGGAGGCTGGTCTTGGCGCGGGCCACCGGGTCATCGCCGAGGGGCTGAACGGGCGGACCACCGCATTCGACGATCCGGCCGCGCCATGCGAGCGTAACGGCGCGAAGACGCTGCCGATGCTTCTGGCAAGCCATGCGCCGCTGGATCTGGTGATCATCATGCTGGGGACCAATGATCTGAAAGCCTATATCAGCCCGACGATAGACGGCCCCGTCGCGGGCATGGCACGGCTGATCCAGATCGTGCGGCATTTTCCCTATTCGCCGCCCGGTGCCGTCCCGCAGATCCTTGTTCTGGCCCCGCCGCATTGCGCCGCGCCCGACAGCGGCGCCGATCCGGCAGGCGGGCGCAACCTTGCCGAGACGCGGAAATTCGGCGCGCGATACGCCGCCCTGGCACGGGAACAGGGTTGCGCATTCCTTGATGCCGCTGGCGTGGCGCAGCCTTCGGGCGTGGACGGGGTGCATCTGGACGCGGCCAATACCCGCGCCATCGGAACCGCCCTGATCGCGCCGGTCCGCGCGATACTGGCGGCTTCGGGGTGACTTTCCCGCCTGTCTGGCATAGCTACACGAAGAATTTATGATTGTTTGGTAGACGCCATGAGGCGCAGGCGCGAGGTTGCGCGTTCAATGCGTGAACAAGGCGAAAGCGGCAGGCAAAAGATGACCGATCAGGGCCCCGGCCGTGAAGTTTTGACGTTCGAAAGTGACAGGGGCTCCTCGCGGTCGTTCTGGATTGCGCTTCTGCTGCTGTTGCTGGTGGTGGGCTGGATGGGCTCGGGCTTCGTGATCCGCCCGCCCGAACCAGAACCCGCGCCCGCGGCGGAGATTCTGCCGCCCCGCGTTCTGGTGCGCGAATCAACAGCCAAGGATGTGACCCTGACCTTCCGCGCCGAGGGGCAGGCCCTGCCGGATCGTGACAGCGCGCTGCGTGCCGAGGCCTCGGGCACCATCCTTGAGGTGGCGGTGCACAAGGGCGAGGATATCCAGGCAGGCGATGTGATCGCGCGCTTCGATTCCGATCATGCCGAGGCGACGCTGGCGCAGGCGCGCGAGGAACTGGCCCGTGCGCAGCGCGAATTCGACAATGCCAGCCAGTTGCGCGAACGCGGCGTGGCCACCAGCGACCGCGTGGCCGAGGCCCGCGCCACGCTGGCACTGGCATCGGCGCAGGTCACTTCGGCCGAGGTCGCGCTGAACAATCTGGTCATCACATCGCCCTTTTCGGGCCGGATCGAGGCATTGCCGATCAATGACGGCGAATATATCGCCGCCGGGGAAGAGGTCGCGCGCATCGTCGACAACGACCCGCTGACCGTGACCATTCAGGTGCCGCAGCAATCGCTTAACCGGATCAGCGCGGGCCAGGCCGCGCATGTCCGCTTCATCACCGGCCAGACACGCGACGGCGTGGTCAGCTTCGTGGGCACCGCCGCGACCGAGACGACGCGCACATTCCTGGCGGAAATCCGGATCGACAACCCCGGCGGCGAGATCCCGGCGGGGATATCGGCGGAAATCACCATCCCCACCGGCACCCGGCTTGCCCATTTCGTCGAACCCTCGATCGTCTCGCTCAGCCCGGACGGGGATGTGGGGATCATGCTGGAACAGGACGGCGTGGTGCATTTCACCCCCATCGAGGTCGCCAGCGCCGTGCAGGGCGGGGTCTGGGTGACGGGGCTGCCGGAACGCGCGCGGATCGTGACCATCGGGCAGGGCTTCGTGCGCGATGGTGAATCCGTGCGTGCCCAGATCGATGAAAGCGATGACCACAGTGCGGGACCGGCCGAGGTGCCGACCGATGCCTCGGCCCTTGTCGCGGGCGAGGGGCAGGGCAGTTCGGCGATGGCACCGCCCGGCTCTGACGCGGCTGCGGCCCCCGTGGACAAGGCGCGCGCGCCGGGTGGGGACGCGCCGGATGCGGGGCGGCAGCCGTGAACGCGATCATCAACGCGGCTTTCTCGCGCAGCCGGGCGGTGATCATCATGCTGATGATGATCCTGACGCTTGGCACCATTGCCTATATCGTCATCCCGAAAGAGGCCAACCCCGAGGTTCCGCTGCCCCTGGTCTATGTGCTGACCACGCTGGACGGGATCAGCCCCAGCGATTCCGAACGCCTTCTGGTCAAGCCGATGGAGGCCGAATTCGGTGCCATCGCCGGGGTCGAACTGATGACCAGTACCGCGACCGAGGGCATGGCCAGCGTTCAGCTTGAGTTCACGGCGGGCGGCGATATCGATGATGCGCTTGACAAGGTGCGCGAGGCGGCAGACCGCGTGCAGGGTGAACTGCCCTCGGACGCAAGCGAGATCCGCGTGGTCGAGATCAATACCGCGCTGTTTCCGATCATCACCGTGATCCTCTCGGGGCCGATTCCCGAACGGATGCTGAACCAGTTGGCCGAGCAGGCGCAGGACGCGTTCGAGGCCATCCCCGGCGTGCTGGAAGTCGATATCGGCGGCGAGCGGGACGAATTCCTTGAGGTGCTGATCGATCCGACGGTGTTCCAGACCTACAACCTTGATTTCGAGGTGCTGATCTCGCAATTGCGGCGCAACAACCAGCTTATCGCGGCGGGTGCCATCGAATCGGGCGGCGGGCGGATCGTGCTGAAAGTGCCCGGTCTGATCGAGGACGTGGCCGATGTCATGGAAATGCCGATCAAGGTCGAGGGCGATACCGTGGTCACATTTGCGGATGTGGCGACGGTGCGGCGCACCTTCGAGGACCCGACCGGCTATGCGCGCATCGATGGCCAGCCCGCGCTTTCGCTTGAGGTGAAGAAGCGCTCGGGCGCGAATATCATCGATACGGTGACGGCGGTGAAGCGCGTCGGCGCGGCGCTGCAAGCGGACTGGCCCGACAGCGTTGACATGGCCTATCTGCAAGACCAGAGCGAAGAGGTAAAGACCATGCTGTCCAGCCTCGAAAGCAATGTGATGGCGGCGATCCTGCTGGTGATGGTGGTCATCGTCTTCGCGCTTGGGCTGCGATCCGCCGTGCTGGTCGGGCTGGCGATTCCGGGCGCGTTTCTGGCCGGGGTCACGGCGATCTGGGCCCTGGGCTATACGATGAATATCGTGGTGCTGTTCGCGCTGATCCTTGTGGTGGGGATGCTGGTCGATGGTGCCATCGTCACGGTCGAACTGGCCGATCGCCGCTTGCAGGAAGGCGACACCCCGCGCGAGGCCTATGCCCATGCCGCGCGCCGCATGTCCTGGCCGATCATCTCATCCACGCTGACCACGCTGAGCGTGTTCTTCCCGCTGCTGTTCTGGCAGGGCGTCATCGGCGAGTTCATGAAATATCTGCCGATCACGGTGCTGCTGACGCTTGCGGCCTCGCTGTTCATGGCGCTGATCTTCATTCCGGTGGTCGGCGGCTGGATCGGGCGCGTCAGGCCGCAGACGGCGCGTGACAAGATGGCGCTTCATGCCTCGGAATATGGTGATCCGCGCCGCGTGCCGGGGATGACCGGGCTTTACGTGCGGCTTCTGGAAAAGGCGATCCTGCGGCCTGGTGCGACTGTCATCCTTGCGGTGGCGATGCTGCTTGGCTCTTTCACGATCTACGGGAAATTCGGCAGCGGCCTCAGCTTCTTTCCCGATGTCGAGCCGGAGTTCATGCAGGTGCAGGTGCGCACGCGCGACAACCTTTCGATCTATGAACGCGACGATCTGGTCCGTCAGGTCGAGGCGCGGATTCTGGGGATGGAGGGGGTCGAGCGCGTCTATGCCCGTTCCAGCATGGGTGCCAGCAGCAGCGATGAGGATGTCGTCGGCACCATCCAGCTTGACCTGGCCGAGTGGAACACCCGCCCGAAGGCCGTCGAGATCGGCAAGGAAATCCGCGCCCGCGTCGATGATATCGCGGGGATCGAGGTGCAGGTCCAATCCGCCAGCGGCGGCCCGTCCGAGGGCAAGCCCGTCAATCTGCGCATCTTCGCCACCAATCCCGAAGCGCAGGGCAAGGCGGTCGATCAGGTGCTTGAAATCATGCAGGATATCGGCGGGTTCACCGATGTTTCCGACAGCCGCCCCCTGTCCGGGGTCGAGGTGGCGATCCATGTCAACCGCGCCGAGGCCGCGCGCTACGGTGCCGATGTCAGCCTGTTGGGGCAGGCCGTGCAGCTTCTGACGCAGGGCATTACCGTCACCGATTACCGCCCCGAGGACGCCAGCGGCGAAATGGATATCCGCATCCGCTTCCCGGCCGAGGCGCGCTCGCTTGGCGAATTGGGCAATCTGCGCGTGCCGACCTCGGCGGGGCTGGTGCCGGTCTCGAATTTCGTCTCCTTCAGCCCGGTCGAGCGGGTGGGCGTGATCAAGCGCATCAATGAACGCGCAGTGACCAGTATCGAGGCCAATGTCGCGCCGGGCCTTCTGGTCAATGATCTTGTGGTCAGCCTTCAGGCCGCCCTTGCCGGTGCCGATCTGCCCGAGGGCGTCAGCTACGAATTCGCCGGCGAGGCGCAGGATCAGGTCGAGGCGATGATCTTCCTGATCAGCGCCTTCTTTGCCGCGGTCGCGCTGATGTTCATGATTTTGCTGTTGCAGTTCAACAGCTTCTATCAGGCCTTCGTGGTCATGAGCGCCATCGTCTTTTCCATCGCGGGCGTGCTTCTGGGCCTTGTGGTGATGGGTCGGCCCTTCGGCATCGTCATGGGCGGGGTCGGCATGATCGCGCTGGCGGGGATCGTGGTGAACAACAATATCGTGCTGATCGACGCCTATAACGATTTTCGGGCGCAGGGCATGCAGCCGCTGGAAGCCGCGCTGCGCACCGGCGCGCAGCGTCTGCGCCCGGTCGTGCTGACCTCGGTTACGACGGCGCTTGGGCTGATGCCGATGGTGATCGGGCTGGATATCGATTTCGCCGCCCGCGAAATGAACTACGGCGCGCCGAGCACGCAATACTGGACCGAGCTTTCATCGGCCATCGCCGGCGGTCTGGTGATCGCCACCCTGCTGACGCTGATCGTGACCCCGGCCATGCTGATGCTGCGCGACAATTCGGCGCGCAAGCGCCACAAGGCCGTGACGGATGCCGCGGTGCCGGCCTGACCGCGCGGGAAAGGAAAGAATTTACTCCAATCCGCAAACCGGGTTACATCTGGCCTGCGTCCCCGCGCTGGCGGGGGTCGTCCTGAAAATAAATTACCCGAGGCCCGTGATGAGCAATGCCCGCCTGATCCGCTATGACAGTGCCGACCCGCAA
>JAUNTV010000006.1:0-6025 GCA_030538515.1 Paracoccus sp. (in: a-proteobacteria) | reverse complement strand
CCCCCGCGCCCCGTCAGGCCCAAGCCCCGCCTGACCCGCTAAGACTGGCCCCCCCCCCACGGGGGCGCCCCGCGCCGCCCTTTTGCCAAGGCGGTGCGGGCGGGGGATTACGTGCATGTCTCGGGGCAGGTGCCCACCGTGGATGGAGAGGTCGTTCAGGGCGGCATCGTGGCCCAGACCGAACAGGTGATCGAGAATATCAGATCCGTTCTGGCCATGGCCGGCTGCGGGCTGGAAGACGTGATCAAGGTGACCTGCTGGCTGGATGACCCGCGCGATTTCACCAGTTTCAACGCGGTGTTCGAAAAGCATTTCATCGATCACCCGCCCGCACGCTCGACCGTGCAATCACGGCTGATGGTGGATGCCAGGGTCGAAATCGACGCCATCGCCTGGAAGCCGCTGTGAAGGTCCTGATCCGGCCCGATGCGGCCCTGGCCACCGCGCGCGTCGCCGACCAGATTGCCGCGCGTCTGGCGCGCCTGCCGGGCACCGTTCTGGGGCTGGCCACAGGCGGGACGATGGAAGCGGTCTATGCCGATCTGATCGCGCGCCACCGCCGGGGCGAAATCAGCTTCGCCGAAAGCCGGTCGTTCAATCTGGACGAATATGTGGGGCTTGCGCCCGATCACCCGCGCTCATACTGGCGCTATATGCGCGAGCATCTGTTCGATCATGTCGATTTCGCGCCCGGCGCGACGCATCTGCCGCGCGGCAATACCCCCGACCCCGAGGCCGAGGCCGACGCCTATGAGCAGGCGATCCGCGCCGCTGGCGATATCGGGCTGCAATTGCTGGGGCTTGGCGCGAATGGTCACATCGGTTTCAATGAGCCGACTTCCAGCCTTGCCTCGCTGACGCGGATCAAGACGCTGACCGGCTCGACCCGCGCGGCCAATGCGCGCTATTTCGATGATCCCGCAGATGTGCCCCGGCTGGCCATCACCATGGGGATCGGCACGATCATGCGCGCCGATGAGGTGCTTTTGCTGGCCCATGGCGCGGGCAAGGCCGAAGCCGTCGCGGCCATGATCGAAGGCCCGGTCAGCGCATCCTGCCCGGCCTCGATCCTGCAAATGCACCGCCATGTGACGGTGGTGCTGGACCGGGCGGCGGCGGGCGCGCTGCGGCTGCGCGACTATTACGAAGAGGTTCATCCCGACGGGCGCGAGGCCGGGGCCTGAGCCGCGTGGACTGCTGGCGGGTTTGGGGGCGGATATGATCCTCTGTTTCGATATTGGCGGCAGCACCATCAAGATCGCCCATGCCTGGGCGCCGGATGATGTGCGCCCGCAGGGCCGGGTGCCGACGCCGGGCCATGATCTGGCGGCTTTTCTGGCGGTGCTGCGTGCCGCCATTGCCGCCGCGCCCGAACCGCCGGCCCGACTGACCTTCTCGATCGCGGGGGATGTGGATGGCAAGGCCGGTGTGGCGAAGATTGCGAATATCCCCTGTCTTGACGGTCGCCCGGTGGTCGCCGAGTTCAGCGGCGCGCTTGGCCTGCCGGTAGACCTGGCCAATGATGCCGATTGCTTCGCCTTGGCCGAGGCCACGGTGGGCGCGGGGCGGGGCCATGATATCGTCCTTGGCATCATCCTGGGCACCGGGATCGGCGGCGGCATCGTGCTGCGCGGCGAACTGGTCCCCGGCATGGCGGGCGAATGGGGCCATGGCGGGGTGGCGCAGCGCGTGGTCGGCACGCCAGAGATCGTGCTGCCGGAATTTCCCTGCGGCTGCGGCGCGACGGGCTGCCTTGACGCGGTTTGCGGCGCGCGCGGGCTGGAGCGTCTGCACCGCCATCTGGGCGGCCAGCCGCTTGATACCCATGCCATCATCACCGGCTGGCAGGCCGGGGCTGCGGCGGAAAGCCGGACCATCTCGATCTGGCTTCAGATCATGACCGGGCCGCTGGTGATGATGCAGAACACCCTTGGCGCGGGGGTCATCGCGGCGGGCGGGGGGCTAAGCAATTCGCATGCCCTGCTGGCCGCGCTGGATGGCGCGGTGCGCGCCCGGCTGCTGCGCCCCGGCCATCGCCCGCTGATCGTCCCCGCCGAATGCCGGGTCGAGCCGGGTCTTGTCGGGGCCGCGATCCTTGGGCTGAAACGGCTTGGTGAAGATGCGGGCTCCGTGCCTGCGGGTTGACCTTGGGGCGGATCGCGGGTCGGATGGGTTCTCTGGTTCATTTCAGTCAGGGAGCGATCATCATGACGGGTTTGTTGAAGGATTTCCGCCGCAAGGGCCTTTTGGCGCTGGCTTTGGCCAGCCTGCCCGCGTTGCCAGCCACAGCGCAGGAAGCCGCGATCTATTCCGGGATGGACCGCATTCATCCGGTCTGGGCGGAAAACGGCATGGTGTCCGCCCAGGAACGCATCGCCGCCGAAGTGGGGCGCGATATTCTGGCTGCCGGTGGCAATGCCGTCGATGCGGGCGTGGCGGTGGCCTTCGCGCTTGCCGTGACGCTGCCGCGCGCGGGCAATATCGGGGGTGGCGGCTTCATGCTGATCCATGATGCCGAAACCGGCGAGACCAAGGCCCTTGATTACCGCGAGATGGCCCCGGCCTCGGCCACGCGCGACATGTTCCTTGACGCGGATGGCAATGCCGACAGCGAGTTGTCGCGCTATTCGGGGGCTGCCTCGGGCGTGCCGGGGACGGTTGCGGGGATGAAGATGGCCCTGGACGCTTACGGCTCGATGGACTGGGCCGATGTGATCGCGCCCGCCATCCGTCTGGCCGAGGAGGGGATCGTGGTCACGCCCGATCTGGCCGACAGCCTTGAGGCCATGAAGGAGCGGCTGACGAAATACCCCTCGGCCGCCGCGATTTTCTATAAGGAAGGGGGGGCGCTTTACCGCCCCGGCGATACGCTTGTGCAGGCCGATCTGGCCGAGACGCTGAAAATCATCGCCGCCGAGGGCCCCGACGGTTTCTATAAGGGCCCCGTGGCCGAGAAGATCGCCAGCGCCGTGACGGCGGCGGGCGGGACGATGACCGTCGAGGATCTGGGCAATTACAAGGCCATCATGCGCGAGCCGGTGAAGGGGACCTATCGCGGCTATGAGATCGTGTCGATGCCGCCGCCATCCTCGGGTGGGGTGCATCTGATCCAGATCCTGAACACGCTGGAGGGCTATCCGATCGGCGCGCTTGGCGAGAATTCATCCGAGACGATCCATCTGATGGCCGAGGCGATGAAGCTGGCCTATGCGGATCGTTCGGAATATCTGGGCGACCCGGATTTCGTCGATGTGCCGGTGGACGCGCTGATGAGCAAGACATACGCCGCCGATATGCGTGCCAAGATCAGCCAGGCTTATGCGACCCCTTCCGAACAGATCAAACCCGCCGATCTGGCGCCCTACGAATCCGATCAGACCACGCATTATTCGATCATCGACAAGGACGGGAATGCGGTCTCGAACACCTATACGATCAATTTCTCCTATGGCTCGGGGCTGGTCGCGGACGGGACCGGCATTCTGATGAATAATGAGATGGATGATTTTTCGGCCAAGCCCGGCGTGCCCAACGCCTATGGACTGATCGGGGGTGACGCCAATGCGGTCGAGGCCGGAAAGCGCCCGCTTTCATCCATGACACCCACCATCGTGAACAAGGATGGTGCGGTCTGGCTTGTCACCGGATCGCCGGGGGGCGCGCGCATCATCACCACGGTCTTGCAGGTCATCATGAACATGATCGACCATGACATGAATGTCGCGGAAGCCTCGACGGCGGCGCGGGTGCATCACCAGTGGCTGCCCGATGAACTGCGCATCGAGGAGGGCATCAGCCTTGACACCCAACGCGCCCTGCAAGCCAAGGGCCATGTGCTGTCCCTGCAAGAGGTCATGGGCTCAACCCAATCGGTGATGAAGGACCCCGAAACCGGCTTCCTTCTGGGCGCGTCCGATCCGCGCCGGGCGGGGGCTGCGACCGTGGGGTATTGAGCCGGGCGCGCTGACAATCGCGTGACGGATGCGGGCAGGCCGCTGATGTGGCTTGCCCGCGCATGAAGGCGCGCTATCATCTGCGTTATTATTGTTAAAATACAGCGCAGTTTTGCATGTCATCAGCCTGCGTGATTTACAAAAACGGAGAGACCGAATGATCCGGGCCTGTCTTGCCGCCTTTGCCGTGACCGCGCTGCCATTCGGGGCATTGGCCGATCCGGTCAGTTCCGGCCCGCCCTCGGGTGATCCGCCCAGTGTCTCGGTGCAAGGGAGATGGGGCAATGGCACAGCTTATGATGCCACTGCCGAGGTTGCCGGCGACAACATTCGTCTGCTGATCAGCGAAAACGGCAATCCGATTGTCGATAATTACGCGTTTTCGGAATACTGGCCGGGCGAGGGCTCAGCCTTCGAACTGACATCGGATACGGATGGTTCGCTGCTGCTGGTGGTCCATCTGCCCTATGGCTATGGCGGCGCCCGGCATCAGGAATACCGGATGTATCTGGATGAGGATGAGGGCGCGATTCAGGTTTCAAGCTATGAGGTCACGGAGACTGGCCGCGATGATGCGGTGCCCGGTTTTCGGTGCAGGCTGGATCTGGTCGACGGTCACGCGACCATCGAAAGCTATGGAAATCAGATCCCGTCACCCTTTACGGGCGTGCCTGCGGATCGGACCACCGCAGAGGCATGGACGGAGCGCACGAACGGCGAGATCAGCGGCTGCATCGCACCAGGCTGAGGCGCGGGGTTCAATGCGAAAGGGCCGGGATCACACCCCGGCCCTTTTTCGCGTTGCTGGCAGCGCTTTGACCCGGAAGGCGGGTGATTTCGGCGGGATCGCTGAGGAGTTCCGCCATCTGCGCCGGGCGCGCCCCACACAATCGCGTCACCGGTGCGGGCGGGTCGCCGATCTGGCTTGCTGGCGCTTAAACGCGCGCTATCATCCACGATATTATCCTTAGAATACGGTGCCTTTGCACCTTACGCGCATGCCTTATTCACCAAAAGGGAGATACCGAATGTTCCGCACCTGTCTGGCCGTTCTGGCCGTAACCGCGCTGCCCGTCGCCGGCGCATTGGCCGATCCGATCAGCCCAAGCGACGACGGCGATATGATGCGCGAAATCGCGCGGGGCGTGTGGGAGGGCAGGGATTACGTCGCCACCGCCGGAACGGATGGCGAAGCCCTTCATTTGCAGATTAAGGTGGGCGACACGCTTGTGGTCGATAACCCCGCGATTTCCAATTTCGCGCCGGTCGAGGGCGCATCCTATGCGCTGCGCGCCGAGGCTGACGGGACGCTGGTGCTGGATATCAATGAGACTGACAAGGGGGGCACGTCCAAGCATCAGGTCTTTCGGATCCGTGGCGAAGCGGGCGATGTTCGGGTAACGGGTTTTGACCTGACGATCGGCTGGGCAGGTCAGGCACCCGATTTCGTCTGCACGCTTGATCTGGTTGGCGGTCGCGCGACGATCCAGAGCAATGGGAATGACATCCCTTCGCCATTCACGGGCGCGCCCCCGGATCAGACCACCGCGCAGGCGTGGAACGCTGACACCTATTGGCAGATCGGGGGCTGCGTTAACCCCGGCTGAGGCATGGGGTTCAATGCGAAAGGGCCGGGATTGTCCCGGCCCTTTTTCGTAAGGATCAAGGTTCAGCGCGACAGGATCATGCCCATGATCTCGCGCGTGCGGGCCACGATGGGGCCCGAGATCGCCTCGGCCCGTGCAGCACCCTGACCCAGAATGCGGTCGATCTCGGCGGGGTCGGCAAGGAATTCCGCCATCCGGGTCGAGATCGGCGCAAGGACCGAGACGGCGACATCCGCCAGCGCGGGCTTGAAGGCACCGAAACCCTGTCCCTCGAACCGCGCCAGCACCTGATCGGGCGTTTCGCCCGAAAGCGCGGCATAGATATTGACCAGATTGCGGGCCTCGGGGCGGTCTTTCAGCCCGTCGATGCTGCCGGGCAGGGGGTCGGCATCGGTGCGGGCCTTGCGGAATTTCTGCGCGATGGTGTCGGCATCATCGGTCAGATTGATGCGGCTGGCATCCGAA
>JAUNTV010000299.1 GCA_030538515.1 Paracoccus sp. (in: a-proteobacteria) | reverse complement strand
CGCGAGGCGGCGATGGCACTGCGGCGCGAGATCGACGGCGGGGCCGACCCGTTGGACCAGCGCGACGAGGTGCGCGGCGCGGCGCGGATCAGCGAGCTGATCGAGCGCTATATCGAGATCCATCTGCTGTAGCGTAATAACCAATTTTGCAGTGATTTACAGCTGATATTGCAGCGGACGCATTTCGGGAACCTCTTTACGCAGGACCGTGGCGGGTATGGTTGAGAGCCGCGCGTGCAGCGCGGAGAGAATTGTTTCGCGGCCAGTGGGCATGTCATGGGCACTTCAGATTTTTGTTGGCGTATTGCCCCGTGGAAAGCAACGCGCGGAAAGGTAAATACTCGTTAAATAATTGAGCCTACAACCGATCCCGCAGATCGGCGGGGAGGTTCTATTGCAGCACAATTTACGGTACTTCCTCCGGCACGGTGGTCATGGTCAGTACGTGGTCAGCCAGCGCAATGGTTCGATTCGCCAAGCCATTTCTATCAAGTCGTTATTCCCTGGCTACACCGGCCTTCGGAACGCTTTTTCGGATCGTCTGGATCAGGTTGCCGCCGACAACACATGTGTGCTTCTCCATGCCTTGACGCCACCCGATACCGCCCTTTTGGTGGCGAAGACTGACCTGCATGATGTTTCGGACGCGAAGGAGGCAGTCCTGCGCCAATGGGATGCGCGTCTGACGGCCATCTTTGAAGCGTATCAGTCCCATCCCCAGCGTCTCCGCCCATTGCGAACGGCCATGGAGGAGCGTCTGCTGAGGGCCTTCGCGGGGTTGATCAATCAGCTTCGGCAGCAAGACCTTGGGATAGAGCGTTACATCTGGCGTTCCCGAGATGACGCACAGGTTCGCGACAGTCACGCGGAGTATGACGATCAGGTCTTCAGCTGGGATGAGCCTCCTGCAGGCGGGCATCCGGGACAGGCGCACAATTGCCGGTGTTATGCAGAGCCGGTCAGCCCCGGTACACCGAACGATGTCACACTTGTGGATTACGTTCCCGCAGCCGGTGGCTATCCTCTCCAAGACCTCGCTGGGCATGAGGCCATGGGCGGACATACTATTTCATTGCGCGTCGGAAAGAGCGAAGAATTCCTCATCGGCATGGTCACCGTGCCGCAAGCCCGGACGCTGTTCTACACGATCTACCGCTGGCGCCACGGTTCCTTCAGTTCTCTCGCGGCTGCCGAGAGGTTGACGAACGCGAACCTGTCCCGCAATGCAGACATTGTGAATGCGGTCGCGACTGGGCGAGAGGGGGACGCTTTCATTTCAAGCACCTTTTCCAGCATCACCGGGCAGGAGGCATATCGGTTGACCCGAAGAGCCTCTTCGCCGATTCGGTTACGGACAACCTACGGTGTGGGAACATATATTCGCCATGCGCCGGACATGCCGAACGGCTTCATAATCATAACATCCTATCCAAGGGACGAATAACATGAAACCGCCGCAGTCATTCCGTGACTTTACGATGCAGTTCCACCAAGATATCGGCTTGGTCTATCCGGATTGGGGTTCTGAGTCCCCTACAGCGCGCCATGACATCTACAAGAGTTTCCGCCGGAGATTTGGCGACCCGGCGATTCATGAATTGTCTATATATCTCAACGAGTTGATAGCCGACGAGCATGCCAACCTCGAGGAACTTTGGTTCAAAGAGTCTAAGGCCGACTGGATCATTTCAAGCGAAGGTATTCGACGCCTTTTCAAGGATTTTCAGGATTGGGCGTCGTCCATTCGATAGCGGCTTCAAGACGGCACGATTGCCGATGGCTGGGTCGAGGTGTTCCCGGAACTGACCGAGGGCGAGCGGCGGCTGGGCGAACTTCCCGGCTTCACACCCGAGCGCATCGAGCAGTGGCTGGAGACCTACCCGGCCGAGGTTCTTGGTCTGCCAAACCACACCGGATCGCCCGCCGCCGAAGACCCGACCGGAAATATCATTTCAACCCCGATCCCGGATGAAGGGGGGCCGAACATTGTCGAGGCGCGAAGTGGTGAAGACTATAGAACACCAAAAGGCAACACTGTTCGAGGTCATGGAAGCCGGGGTTCAGGTGAAGAATATCTGGCAGGAAAAGGACATTCGCCGGAAAGTGTTGATGAAATCATTGATTTCCCGACCAGTAAGTCTCCTGCGTCCCGTGGTGATACCTCAACAGGAGGAAAACAGGGCGCGACCATATTGTTCGGGCGGAACGGCGATTGGGTACTGATCAACAATGAAACTGGCGCTGTGATTCAAGTCAATGACAGGTACAATCCGCGTCAGGAGCCGCCGTGGTAGGAGCCAAGCTATGAACAAGGAAGACTTTATCCATAGCGCAAGCTCCGGGCGCGGCGCCGGGCCAGTCAGCCCCGAAGAACTCATTAAGCTGATTTTCCATCCGGACATGAGCGTATATTGGGTGACTCGCCTCGAGGCTCACGAGCGTCGCGGTGAGAAAGAAATTGTGGATATTGATTTTGCAGTCGTTGGTCTCGATGGTCCTGAGAACTGGGAGAGCCATCATGACATCCATCGTCATGATTGTCTGGTGATGCGCAAGGTGGAAGCTGCACGCGACAGCGACCGATCGATTGAGTTCCGGGTCTGGATTGAGCGGCGCAATTAGCGCCGTCGATTGGAGGGAGGGTGCCCTTGCGCGCACCGGAGAACGATCTGCAAGAAATTATTAGACCGCTGGAGTAGCCATGGAAGATAAGATGCAAGCCTGCATGCAAGAACTTCTCCACGGAAAGAAGTATGTCCGATTGTCGTTGGATCAGCTTCGTGCCTTCAACAACTATCTTGCAAATGCCGGATTCAGCATATCCCGTATGGAGACAATAAAGACGGCTGGCGCAAGAACCGGGCGACGCCTTGACTATGACATTCTCGTCCTGCCCGAGCATGAGGAGGGCTGGTCAATTTTTGCCGATCCTGATCGGTCGAGGGCGCACGTCCTGGATATCGTCGACCAAGCTGTGCGTGAGGGTGGAACTTTCGAGTTCTTGGTTTGGGCCGAGAAACCGTCGGGTTAGAGAATTGTTCGCCCCTCCACCCACTTGCCGACGATCTTCCCCGGCACCTCATCCGCCGCCTGTTCCGCCTCCCGTGCCAGATCCAGCCGCTTGGGCAGCCTGACCTGCGGCACCAACAGGAAGATCGGCATGGTGACCCGCCCGCGCCCGGTTTTGGACCGGGACGCCACCGCGCGGCCCCGTTTGTTCAGCCGCGCCTCGGCGATAAGCAGGCTCGGTCCGGTAGCGCGGTAGATGAAACGTAACCGCAGCCCGGTCCGACGCTCCCATTCCAGCGGCGTGATGCGCCCGCCGCGCAGGGATTTTCCGGCGGCCGGCGTGGGGATCGCCAGCCAGAAGCCGTCTCGGGAGCGGATCAGCGCGCCGGTATTGTGCGTCTCGATAATGACCGGCGCGCGGGACCAGACCATGGGTAAGCGCCGTCCTGATGCTGATGAACCACGCGCAGTTCGAGGTGCTGTTTGCGGGGCTCGATTGGCGGAGGGTTCGGGCCATCGGGGCGAAGGCTGTTGGAGTGAAAATGCAAAAAGAGTTCGACGAAATGCTAGACAAACTCGAAACGGGTGCATTCGTGTATGTCGAGCCTTCCAGCAAGATGCTTGAATTCAACGAATACATG
>JAUNTV010000298.1 GCA_030538515.1 Paracoccus sp. (in: a-proteobacteria) | reverse complement strand
TCGGAGCGGAACTGGGCAAATTCGCGCCAGTATTTCAGCCATCCTGTCAGGGCGCTTGGTCAAGATTTGATATTTGTGCTGATCCGCTTCCCGCATAACCTGCCAAACTTGTCCTACAAAGTCTTCAGATACAGCTGGGTGGAAAAGATCGCTCATGGAATTTACGAAGATCTTCCGAGATTTTTTCCACTTTTTGGGGATGTCGAGTGCTCGGTGATCTTCGTGAATAGTGCCGTTCCAGATTGTCCTCTTGCCGGATGTTCTTGTGAGGCCGAAGTACTTTTGAACCCCCATTGCCTCTAGTCTTTTTGCCATGACCATTGCGTAACAATTGGTGCATCCTGCGGACATGATTGAGCAACCGGCAACCGGGTTCCAGGTCGCGTCAGTCCATTCGATTTCGGTGTCAGCCATGTTGGTTGCTCGGATACCTAGTGCTTTTTGTTTCAACGGTACAGTGTAGGGAACATTAAGGCAACAACTTTGGAGGCTAACCTGCCTGCACGAACTTGTTCTTTCTCATGGTTTTTTCGCTTTCCTGCATCTTCTGATCTGCATGGCGGCTGTCATCCTCAAGTACCTCCGCTGTCTATCAGCGTGGCTCGTGCGGCGCGAAATGCATCCTGCAGCGCCTTGTGGCTGTCGAGGCTTTCGATGGCATAGCTATTGAGAAACTGACGCCCAGCGAACAGCTTACGGTCGACATGGCTCAGGTTTGCCTCGTCGCAGACCACTTGCCAGCGTTCAGCAATGGTCGTGATTTGATGCTCGATCAGTGCGGCGGCCTCGGCCTCTGTCAGGTGATAATCCGGCGCGGCGGCGAGCAGTACAGCGAGTGCGCTGGCGCGGCTATCGCCCGTGATAAGCATGGCTTGAGTGGCTTCATTGCCCGTGCGGCCCTGCGGGCAAATATCATAGGCTGGCGTCAAGGTCAGCATCTTGCCATCCCAGAATGCAGCATGGTTCCGGGCATGGTCGTCGGTATTGCCGCACAACACGTTGAAGCAAATACGTCCATAGAGCTCCTTTAGCGTATCCTTTGGATTGGTGAAGCGGTGGCGGATGAGTTCGGCGAGGTCTTGGTAGGACGCATAGCGGGCCATCATTTCATCAAGGCCCAACATTGTGAGAGCCGAGACCATTCCGTGCCTTGTCCAGCCATCTCTTGTGTGTGTGCGGTCGAACCGCTCGATCAGCAGAACATCCTTCTGGGCGGCGCGGGTCATCGATACGGACGCCGCGTTGAGCCCACAGGCGGTTGCCAGCTTCATCGCGATGAATTCGGCTTTCACGACGCTGTAGGTGTCGTTGCTTGCCGAGAATTTGGCAATGAGTTTCCGCGCGCCGTCATCAATCAGCGCCTTAGGACGCGCGCCGCCGATCGAAGTGCCGTGATTGAGGACCTGGTCGAGAGCGGGCGTCAGGGGGACACCTTTTTCGATGAGGCTCGCCGCCTCCATGAGTTCGCCAAGGGAGGCCTGTGAGGCGAGACGGGGGACGTACTCAGTGGCCGATGCCTGAAAATCGAGTGCGCCAATGCGGTCGGAGCCTGACTGGAGCAGAAAAGTCAGCTCACTGATCTCTGGCACGCCTGCAGCGTCGGGCTTTTTGCCCGTCAGCCTGTTGATGATGACGCGGCGACCCCAGGCGTCTGGCGAGCTATCGCGAATGCAGCTTGCCATCGGCAGGCCGTTGAGAGGCGCGATGACGCCTTCTTCAAGGGGCAGTTCCGGTTCGTAGATGGAAATGGCGTTCTGCCGGCGGCGGTAGCTGACGCCATAGGTAAAGAGCAGACGCTCGCCGTGCTGGTCGAGTCGGCCCGCTACCATCGGTTCTGTTGCTTCCGGCAGCCATATCCAGACAAAAGCGTTGGTGACATCCGCCTCAGAAGTCATCATCGACCTCTTTCACTGAGTGGCGGACGCTCTTTGGCAGCAGGGTAAGCTTTTCGTCCAGGCGGGCATTGTGTGCCTGAAGGGCTCGCTCATCATAGTCGAACAGGTGCACCCCGACCAAGGCGGCAACTTCGAAGACGATGCCAATCTCAGGCCCTGGCGCGCCCTTTTCGATGCTGGAGAGCGTGGTGCGACTGATACCGGCACGGTCGGCCAGATCCTGCGCGGTCAGGCCGCGCTCGGCGCGGCCGACGCGGATCAGCTTGCCAAGCATGGCAAGCGCCTGGCGTGTTACTCTGGAGTAGCTTCTCTGACGACGCACGGCTGCCACCTTTCTTTGTTCACTTTAGTGGACATGAGAGTATTTCGCGACCAGAATTTTGTACATTGTGCGTGAGTCCGGCGTCAAGACAAGATTCGTTCATTAAATTGGCCGGAAAGGCTATTCATGTCCATAATTTTGCACATAATTTCGGTATCCCAGTGCCGGACACGGCAGTTGAAGGGAAAAGTATAAAGGCGGTTGTGGGGCCATGAAGGTTGGATATACGGAATTCTCGTTTGGTTACGCCTTCACGGAGAATCTGATCCGCGGCTCGGCCTCAGCTCCCGTCGGTGCGCCGGTCTTTCCCAACCTCGTGCAGGAGGCAACGTTGGGCTATGACGTCCGGATCAATTTTCCCGCGGTGCCACTTTTCTTTCAATACAAGCTCCCCGAGCTGATGACACGTGCCAGTGCCTTTGAGATCGCCAACGGCCAATGTCCAGGTCTGACACTTGAGTTCTTCAGGATTGCGCTTATGCGCCGGGATGTGTCGGATCAGCATCGGCTCCTGATTGATTGGGAGGGCCGCTATCCAGGGCAGGTTTTCTACGCCGCACCATGCCTGCGCGACTGTGCGGCGTTCAATAGTGCCTACAACGCGACGAGCGTCGCCAGCCGTTCTATTCTGTTTGCTCCCGCGCAGATTGGTCCTCTGCCGGACGACAAGGTCCATACGATCGCGTACAAGCCTAGTCTATCCTACGGGTATTTCTGCTCAGAGCCCAGGCGGATCAAGGCCGAGACCTTCGAGAACCTGTCCGGAGGCCTGTCTCGCAAGTTCAAGGATAAGCGCGTCCGGGATTTCACAGCAATGGCCCAAGAGGTCCGTCAGGCCGTGGTCGCAGCCGCGTCGCCGGTCTGGCGAGAGGCGGAAGATGCCGTTGTTGAAAGGGCGCGGCAGTTGCTGTCAGCAGTCGTTGCAGAGGGACTAGATTCACAGCCCGCTCGCGAACAGGCGATTCTCGACGTTCTCGTTGCCCGGGAGATCGCGCGCATCGATATGGGGATTGACCTCGTGATCGCGCAGCCGCGTTGACGGACTGCTTATCGATCGGGAGCGTCAGGCCGGATCGGACTTGACCCTAGCCTTGCAGCCGGAGCTAAGCTCAACCAGGCGACGAACCCTGACTTGGCATTGACACATTGAACGGGAACGATAAGGTCAAAGAAGAGGGAGCCGAATGCGGCCCTTCCAAATGTTCGAGATCGGTTCTTGTGTCTATAGGAAGTAACCGAAAGGCGATTATATCTTTCTATACAATGACTTCGATTGAGTGTTGGTCTCGGTAGTTGCGTGTCCCCGCAACCAACGAGACCGACAAACCCGTCGCACCCGCTGCGGGTTTTGTCGTTTTGGCAGACTTTCCAACGGCTTGTCGCTCGGTCCAGCTCAGGATCTGGCCCAATTCACCATACAGTGTGGCGTAAATCTCACCC
>JAUNTV010000297.1 GCA_030538515.1 Paracoccus sp. (in: a-proteobacteria) | reverse complement strand
CCTATGTGTCAAATCATCGAGCCAGGCCTCGGGCAGCGCTGCCTTGACAATGCGATCCATGCGCCGCCGGTCGAGCGGCGTGGGCTCCATGGTCTGAAGCAAAGCGGTCTCTGACGAAAAGATTGAATCGAAGACGTCCTCCGAGCCGAAGCTGAGCGTTACGCGGCGGTCGTTGTTAGCCGGAGACGACACTTGGCCCAAAATGTTCAGAATACGTTCGAAGCTCGCATCAATGCCGAAACAATTATGCGGCCGTTTGGGGAGGTCGGGCTCACGCAGGCCGGAAAAGAAAACCAGGTCCTGGAGATAGATCTTCGGCACACCGTTCCGCGCAAGGTACTTCTTGAGTTCGAATACCTGCTGCCGGGCCTTCTCGGTCACGCACTCCCAGCCTCTAGGATACCTTACCGAAGCAACCTTGTCGTCGAACCTAACACCCGTCGCATCGTGTGATTTGGCCTCAATGACAAGGGCGAAGTTGCGCACCGAAGCGCGCCGCGGAACGAAAGGCTCGCCCTCGCGCGGATAGAATTTGAACTCAATGTCAAACTGGCGTGGCTCGGAGAACTGCCCTACCACAAAAAGGTCGATGTCTTCGATCGGATGTCCGTAAAGCTTGAGACCAACGAAAATCTTCACATGATCGTCGGGGTGCTGGCTGAGGTCGGGCCAGACGGCAAGCAGTTGCTTACGCAAATGCAGTGCTGCCTCGTATTCCTTCCCTTCGCCGACGCCAACCAGTTCTATCATCTACTTCAACCGGTGATCTGCTGGTAGATGGCGCGAGTTGCCGTTGGAAGGTTCCCCCGTATGACGAGTTCATTCTGGACAATCACCTGGTACTCAGTGCCGCTGTCGCGAAATTCAGCTATCGCCGGATCAGCGGGATGACCTGTCGTCAAAGGTCCCGAAAGCGCAATGACGAATTTCCGACCTTTGCATTCAGCAAGAATTGGAGCCGTTACTGACTTTCCACTCCCATAGGCGATTTTTGGCCCAGCCTCGAATGTCGCCATCCCCTCGTCGCGCCGGAGGAGATCGTTCAGCAACAAGGTTGCAGACCGCTTGAGGCGTTCAGCACTGAATCCGGGATTCTGTCCTGTCAGCAGATATTCCAGCAGTTCAGCGCCCACATGCCTGTCGAGCAGGCGATGTTCGAATTTGTTCTTGAAGCTCCGCAAACATCGGTAGCACGAAGCCTCACAGTCCTCCGGGCAGGTTTTCAACAACTGGAGTGCGCGTTGGAACAGCTCAAATCCGCGATCTGCAAACTGACTCGCAAAGCCCGCGCCACCAGGAAGCGTATCATAGAGAAAGATCTCTGCTTCCAACCCGCTTTTGCCCGCAGGAGTGAGCGCAGGTCGATACTCGGCCATCAGTTCGCCAGGCTCGATCTCCAGTATTTGGCATGCCGCCTTGGCAAGTGCTTCGCTGACAGTTCGCAGCGCGACATCCGTTGAATAGTGCCCCGGCTTCAGTTTGAGCGGCGCGGCCACGCGCATTGAGAACAGCGCGATGTCCGTGATGAAATCGGTCCCAAGCACCAGGTGGCGTGTCGGTCCAATGCCATCACACATGAGTTTGTCGTCATCATCCGGATAAGGCTTGCGGTGGGGCGCCGCCAGGATCGGCGAAGGGGTGTTGCTCGCTTCTATCCGGCCGCATTTGACACAGTAGTTGTATCCTTCTTGCTGCGGACCCGTATTCGACACCAGGAGGTGCCGCCGGGTTTTCAGGCTACGGATACGCTCATTGGCTTCGGACCAGCCCTCATCGTCTCCCGGCGTTCCCATCGTCAATTTCGCTCGGGTGGCGTAGCTGGTTTCCGGAATTTCGTCGGGAGACGTCATCTCCTCGACGCCGATTGGGTGAGCAAACCCCGGCGGCCGCATCCAGTAGCGAGCGGGCCCAAATGTGTTTTCGCCACCGCACGCCTCGCAATCAGTCGTGTCATTGCGGACGATTTCACCCGCTTCGAACGTCCTAGCGAAACCACAGTCGCTGCATTCCATGTAGAGACGTTTGCTCTCCCAAGCGTGGAAGCGGTCGTCCTTCATGACCGAGTAGATGGCTCCTGAGGTGTAGCACTTACCCGCAATCCAGACCTGTTTGTCCGGCGCATACTGGGAAAGCGCTATCGGCAAGCCCTGCGAGGGCGCGAATTTCATGATGTGCCGGTGGCGGGACGACCGGTCGCGGTCGAATACGTGGAAGGTCGCTACATCAGTCGGAAATGCGTATCGAGGTAGCTTTCCGCAGTAGAGGAGGCGGTCCAGCATCTTGCCGGGGCTGGAAGCCTGCTGCGGGTGTTCTTCTCCTTCCTCAGCCGCTTCTTCGTCACCGGCAGTATCGTCGTCATCTCCATCCTCAGTCTCATCCTCTTCGCCGGGACCAGGGGCGATGGCCTCGTCCACAGCTTGAAGGCAATCAATGACGAACTCGCCGAGGAGAAGAACCCGATCGTCTTCGGATAGCTGCTCAGGAACCCACCCGGCTATGCGGGTACGCAACGCCTCCTCGTTACCGGCGAGCCATACGGCGAAGTCGTCCCGATTCAAGAGTGAATCCGCCTTTCGAAAGCCGGAAACGCTTCCCAGAACTGAAAACAGATCGTGTGGCTGGTCCGGGTCGATGATCGGAAGACGATCCTGATGATAGTTCTGCAGGAGGAACGCGCGGATGTGACGGCGCACGATCTCAGGATTGTCCAATGTCAATTTCGGGTCGACGACATCACCCCGGATCATCTCGTCGGGCTGGGAGAAATAGTGCTCATCATGGCTGTCTGCGCTTCCAAACGCGACGACTGTTGCTACAGCATTGCCGCGGCGACCTGCACGGCCTGCCCGCTGCTGATAGTTGGCACGCCCGGGTGGCATGTTTCGCAGGGCCACGCCTGACAAGGCTCCCAGGTCGATCCCGACTTCCATAGTCGTCGTGCTGGACAAAATGTCGATTGCGGTGGAACGCCCTCCAAGACCGCTCCCACTCAGCGCGATATCCTGGAACAAGAGCTCATTTTCTTCCGCCTTGGAGAACACATCCTCGTTTTGCGGCGCGTTGAGCTGGGCAGTGTGTTCAGCGGCAATGAGAGCCATCGGCTGCCGCGGCGGGTCCTCAAGGGCCTGCGTAACCGGTTTGCGATAAAAACCTTTGCGCGCAAGGAAGACCGGGTCGGATTCTGGATCAAGGGCGGAGACGGTCTCACTTCCGCAGTCAAGGCAGCTTTCAATGCCGGGGATAGGACGATGGACTGATTTGCAACTTGAGCAATGCACCCAGGCGCCATCAAACTGGAGCGAAAGCTCGCTGCCGTTCAGGCAACGATACCCACTCTCCACCGATTGCGTGAACCACTTTAGCAGTTCTGGCGACCAACTATCCCAAAAGATCTTCCTGGCGGCCTTATCGTCGATGACGGATTCAATCGCCTTGATCTTGGCTTTCGGGTTTCGCGGCTTGACCCGAAAGCCTTCTGATGGCGGGCGATTGATCCAGGTGCCCGGCATCTGCGCAAGCCTGAAGCCGTTGTTGTTCCAACACCGCAACCAGTAGCGCGCAATCGCAAGTTTGGCCTCGTCGGTCTCGGCGACCCCCGGTATCGACGGTAGACCCAGTATTTTCTTTGTGTGGCGATCGCTTTCTTTCCACGTTGCGAGGGCTAGGGGTTCCATT
>JAUNTV010000296.1 GCA_030538515.1 Paracoccus sp. (in: a-proteobacteria) | reverse complement strand
CCCGGCGGTTATAGGCAAAGCCCGCCAGAATCGCCAAAGTCGTGTCAGGGTCGAACTTATAGGTCGGGTCGATTTCGGGCACGCGCTCGCTGCGCTCGGCAAAGCCCCTGACCTTCATGTCGCTGTCCAGCCCGAAGACCTCGCGCAGGTCGATATCCTCGGTCGGTTTTGCGCTTGCATCCAGCATGGCCCTGCCCCTCATCACATGATCCCCGCTTGATGCAGGATTCGCGGGATGGGCGCAAGATGGGGCCCGGATGCAGCCGGTCAAGCCGATTAAACCGATCTTAAGACAAGCGTGCCTATGCTGCCACCAGAGGCAAATATCAGGATTCGATGAATGACCCTGCGACAAAAGATCATGGCGCTGCCGATGGCAGCGGTCCTGCTGGTGGCGGTGCTTATTGCGGTCGGCATGGCAAAACTGGCAAGCGATCTGCGCGCCACATTGGAACGCCATGAAAACGACATGGCCGAACAGGTGCTGCATCACGCCATCGACCAGACCGTCAGCGACGCGCTTGCCCGGGCCGAACTGATCGCCAGCATGGCCGATCTTCAGAAGGCCGTGGCGCTGCGCGATGATCATGAGATCGAACGGATCATGGCCCATGGCTATCCCGAAATGGCCGAACGCACCGGGATCGCGCAGCTGCAATTTCACCTGCCCCCGGCCATTTCGCTGATCCGGGTGCATCAGCTTGGCCGGCGCGGCGACGACCTGTCGGCCTTCCGCCGCACGGTGGTCGATGCCAATAATGGTGCGACCTCGGTGCGCGGGCTGGAACGCGGGCGCGCGGGCATGGGCGCGCGCGGCGTGGCGGCTATCCGCCATCAGGGCCGCCATGTCGGCACGGTCGAGGTCGGGCTTGATCTGGGCGCGGACTATCTGGCGGCGCTTTCGCGCAATACGGGGCGGCATTTCGAATTCTACGCCTTCCCCGAAGAAGGGATCGACAGCTTCGCCGAAACCCCGGACGAGGCGCGGGTCGCGGCCACATTCGATGCGCCGCAACTGCTCGACCTCGATCAGATCGAACAGCTGGCGGGCGGCGCGGCGCTTTCCCTGCGCCGCGAGATCGGCGGGGCCGATTACTTCGTGCGCGCGGTGCCGGTGCTGGATTATACGGGCGATGTGGCAGGGGTGTTCACGGTATCATCGCCCGCCAATATCGTCGCCGGGCTGATCCGCAACGAGCTGATCGTGATGCTGGGCGCGCTGCTGATCGCAATGGCCATCGCCACCACCGCGGCCTATTTCATCGCCCGCGCAATCGGTCGTTCGCTTGACGGGGTGGTGCGTTCGACCACCGCCCTGTCCCGGGGCGACACGCAAGTCAGCATTACCGGTCAGGACCGCACCGATGAGGTCGGCCAGATCGCCCGGGCGCTCGGCCGGTTCCGGGACAGCATGATCGAGCGCGAAAGGCTGGCCGATGCCGTGAAGCTCGAACAGGAACAGGCCGGTGCCATGCGCGACCAACGCGCCCGCGCCGCCACCGAAGAGGCCGAAGAGAAGCGCCGCGCCGCAATCGACGCCGCCGAGATCGAACAGACCCGCCTGCGCGCCGAAGCCGATGAGGCCGAAGCCCGCAATCTCGTTCAGCGCCGCGTCGTTGAAACCCTTGCCGGGGCGCTTGGCGCATTGGCCGAAGGTCGCCTGAACTATCGCATCACCGAAACCCTGCCTGGCGAGTATGAAAGCATCCGGCAAAGCTATAACGGCGCGGTCGATCGGCTTTCATCGGCGATCAGCGCGGTCAGCGGCAAGGCGGGCCGGATCAACGCCGAATTGCGTGCCCTGGGCGAATCGAACGCCAATCTCAGCCGGCGCAGCGAAGCCAACGCGGCCTCGCTGGAACAATCCGCCGCCGCCATCGAAGAAATGACCGTCGCGGTCAAATCGGCCTCGGCTGCCGCGCAAACCGCGCGCCAGATCGCCGATGAAGCCCGCGATGCGGCACAGGCTGGTGGTGGCGATATCCAGCGCGTCGTCGAGGCGATGCGCCAGATCGAGGCGTCGTCGAAGGCGATCTCGGCCATTGTCGAATTGATCGAGGGGCTGAGCTTCCAGACCAATCTTCTGGCGCTCAACGCCGGGGTCGAGGCCGCGCGGGCGGGTGACGCAGGGCGCGGCTTTGCGGTCGTCGCATCCGAAGTCCGCGCCCTCGCGCAGCGCTCCTCAGAGGCGACCAAGGAAATCGCCGGGCTGATCTCGGCCAGCGGCACCCATGTGGCGGCGGGCGCAAAGCTGGTGGACGAGGCCGGAAGCTCGCTGATGCGCATCATCAATTCGGTCATGCAGATCTCGGATCACGTCAAGGAGATCTCGGATTCCTCGACCGAACAGGCCATCGGGCTGGATGAGATCAGCAGCGCCATCGGCCAGCTTGATCAGGCGACCCAGGCCAGCGTGGCGGTCGTTGAACAATGCGCGGCGGCCACCCGCGCGCTGGCTGATGAAAGCCGCGAACTGGTCGGTGCAGTGGCCCATTTCGAAGCGGAAGCGGGCGGCGATGCACCCGCGCAGGACGGTCCCCGGCCGTCGGGCAGCGCCCGAAGCCATGCGGCCTGAACAGCCGTGATACCTGGCCGGGACATCTGGCCGGTGGCGGGCCGGGGGGACCTGGGCGGGGCCGGGAACCTGGACTGGCATGGGTTCTGCCGCCGCAGCCCCGCCACAGGCGGCAAGGCCGTGCCCCCGCCACGTCCCCCGCATGAAGAATGCGCGCCGGCTGTGGAACAGGCCGCCATGATCTGGCATGACGCATCTGACGAAATATCGGCGCAAGCAGGAGCACAAGATGAGCGGGCTGATCGCACTTCTGGACGATGTGGCGGGGATTGCGAAGGTTGCGGCGGCCTCGATCGATGATGTCGGCGGAATGGCCGCCAAGGCCAGCGTCAAGGCGGCAGGCGCGGTCATCGACGATGCCGCGGTCACCCCGAAATACGTTCAGGGCTTCGACGCGGACCGCGAATTGCCGATCATCTGGAAAATCGCCAAAGGCTCGATCTTCAACAAGGTCGTGATCCTGCTGCCGGTCGCGCTTCTGCTGTCCGCCTTTGCGCCCGGCCTGATCGCGCCGCTTCTGATGCTGGGCGGCGCCTATCTGTGTTTCGAGGGCGCCGAGAAGGTCTGGCACGCGCTTTCGCCCCATCACGACCCCCATGACCCCGCCGAAGCCGGCAGCCCCGACCCCACCCATCTTGAGGAAGCCAAGGTCGCCGGTGCGATCAAGACCGATTTCATCCTCTCGGCCGAGATCATGACCATCGCGCTCAGCGAGGTCTCGCGCCTCGTGGCCGAACAGGATCTGCATGGCGCGGCGAAATTCGGGCTGGAGGCGGCATCGCTTTTCGTGGTCGCGCTGCTGATTACGGCGGCGGTCTATGGCGCGGTGGCGCTGATCGTGAAGGCGGATGATCTGGGCCTTGCCATGGCGCGCAGGGAACGCGGGCC
The DNA here is from genome assembly GCA_030538515.1 of Paracoccus sp. (in: a-proteobacteria). Taxonomy (GTDB): domain Bacteria; phylum Pseudomonadota; class Alphaproteobacteria; order Rhodobacterales; family Rhodobacteraceae; genus Paracoccus. The sequence continues at coordinate 219 of JAUNTV010000296.1, read as the reverse complement.
GCGCGCCGCCATCGGGCGGGGCATCGTGCGCGCCATGCCCGGCGTGATGCGGGTTCTGACCGTCGTGGGTACGGCGGCGATGATCTGGGTGGGCGGCAATATCATCATCCACGGGCTGCATGAACTGGGCTGGCACGCCCCGTATGAGTGGATCGCCACGCGCGCCGATGCCGCCGCCGCCATGATCGCGCAGGCGGCCGGCTTCATCCGCTGGCTGGT
>JAUNTV010000295.1 GCA_030538515.1 Paracoccus sp. (in: a-proteobacteria) | reverse complement strand
CGGCCACCCGCAGCGCGGGGCGCAGGTCGCTGTCGATCTTGGGGGGCGTGTCGATGATCACCATATCGTAACGCTGCTTCAGCTTCTCGCTTTCATAGGACGCCCCCCAGGCCGATGAGGTGGAAAACTCCAGCCCGTCATCCGCCCCGTGACGCTGCATCCGCTCGATGAACCAGCGGCCAAGGCTGCCCTGCGGATCGGTATCGATCAGCGCCACGCTGAGACCGCGCCCGCGCAGCGCGATGGCCAGATTGGCCGCCAGCGTGGTCTTGCCCGATCCGCCCTTTTGCTGGGCCACGGTGATGATGCGTCCGGCCATGCCAGCCCCCTTTCTGGTCACTTTCGGGTGATCCTAGCCGGGCCGATCCGCCATGGCGAGGCGATTTTTCGCCGCCCCTCAGGCCCCGTAGACGGATTGCACCTCATACATCACCGGCTCGAAATTGCGCGAGAGCTGGTTGATCAGGCGGTTGCGGCTGCGCATCTCGGGGCTGCGCAGCATGGCCTGGTAATCGCCCCGGCTCTGCCATTGCGAATAGGTGGCGATGCGGGTCTGGGCATCGTTGAGATGGACCGCGCCGCCCATGAAACCGGGCTGCCTGCTGATCACCTCGGCCCAGGCATCGGTCAATGCGTCCAGCAGATCATGGGCGGTGCCGGGTGTGACCTCGAATGTGGTGATGACGGTCTGGCCATCGAAATCGGGGCGGATATGGGGCATGGCGTCCTCCTTCTGGGCTGTGCCTTCGTGATGCAGCCTGCCACGGATCGGGGGCGGGGGCAAAGCGGCTTGCGCGTGCAGGGCGGGCCTGTGCAGGATGCCGGCAGAATTGCCCCCTGAAGGAGCCCGCCATGATTCCCGTATTCGACGGCCATAATGATTTCCTGCAACGTCTGATCGCTCCGGGGGCGGATGCGGATGCGATCTGGCACAAGGGCGACGGCAGCGGCCATATCGACCTGCCGCGTCTGAAGGCGGGGGGGATGTTCGGCGGCTTCTTCGCGCTTTGGGCCCCCCCGCCCGAGGCGGATGACGGGATCGACTGGAAGGCGCGGCAGGAAAACCCGCCCTATGCCGTGCCCCTTGACGGGCCCATCCCCACCGCGCCGGCGGCCGAACACATGCTGCGCCTGACCGCGGCACTTCTGGCGCTTGAGCGCGGCGGCACGCTGTCGGTCTGCCGCAGCGTCCCCGAGATCATGGCCGCGAGGAAGGCGGGGCGCATCGCCGCCGTCCTGCATATGGAAGGGGCCGAGGGGATCGCCCGGCCCGAAATCCTGCATGTCTGGCACGCGGTCGGGCTGCGCTCGCTCGGGCCGGTCTGGTCGCGGGCGAATGACTATGGCTACGGCGTGCCCTTCGCCTTTCCGGGCAGCCCCGATACCGGGCCGGGGCTGACCGGGGAAGGCAAGGCGCTGATCGCTCGATGCGACGCGCTGCGCATCCTTGTCGATCTGGCCCATCTGAACGCCAGGGGGCTGGAGGATGTGGCGAAAATCAGCGCGGCCCCGCTTGTCTCGACCCATTCCGGCGCCCATGCCGTGGCCCCCTCGACCCGCAATCTGACCGATCCCCAGCTTGAGATGATCGCCGCGACCGGCGGGCTGGTGGGGCTGAATTTCGCCGCCGGTTTCGCGCGCCCGGATGGTCGCCGCCTGCCCTTTGCGGGCTTTGACCCCTATATGCGCCACCTTGACCACCTGATCGGCAAACTGGGCGAGGATGGCGTGGCGCTCGGCTCGGATTTCGACGGGGCGCTGATGCCCGATGATCTGGCCGATGCCAGCGCCCTGCCCGGCTTTCTGGATGCGATGGCCGCGCATGGCTACGGGGCCGAACTGATCGAGAAACTGGCCTGGAGGAACTGGATGAGCCTGCTCAGCCGGACATGGGAGCGGTAATCGCCGCCAGCGCCAGCCCCAGGCAGTCGCGCGGCAGCATGACCAGCATCCGGCCCCGCATGGTCAGGCGGACCGGGCCGGTCGCCGCGTTCGAGGTGCCGATCCGCCCGTCAGGCGTGAAATCGATCCCCGCGATCGGCCAGTGCAGCCCCGTGCTTTCGCCGCGCGCCGGTCCCATCGGAAACAGCGAGACCCGCGTGCCCGCCGCCAGCGGCAGCGCCAGCCGGGGCGGGCACAGGAATGCCACATCCTCGGCCGCCAGCATCAGGCAGGGGGGGCCGGGCTGGCGCGCCATCACCGCAAGGGCTGCCAGCGTATGATCCAGCCTGCGCCCGGCGAATCCTACGGCGATGAAGAAATCCGCCTGGGTCCGGGTCAGCGCCTTTTCGAAATCGGTGCTGTCCTGCTCGGCCACGTGGATCAGACGGCCCGGACCCAGACGCGCGCGGGCCTTGTCCGAGATGGAATCGAAATCGCCAATGGCCAGATCCGGGCAGACCCCAAGCGCCAAAGCCGTATCCGCGCCCCCATCCGCCGCCACCAGCCGGGGGGCAAGCGCGCGCGCCTGCGCCAGATCGTCGCGCGTGACCGCACCACCCCCGATCAGCGTGACGCCCTGCGGGGGGGGAACGGTCATTCCTCGCCCTTCCCGATGCCCTTGAAGATGCGCTTGAAGGGAAGCACCCAGATCACGCCAAGGGTGATGATCACGACTGCCTCGGCCCAAAGCGGCATCCGGCCCCAGCGGTCGTCGATAAAGGCCAGCAGCCACCAGCAGGCGACGATATAGCCCGGCAGGCCCAGAAGCAGGATCAGAAGCGACAGGCGCTTGCGGTTTTTCAGGTCCATCACTCAGGCCTTTTCTTTGCGTTTCAGCTTTTCGGCGCTGCCCGCCAGTCTGGCGGTCCGGGCCTGCCATCGGGCAAGGTTCCTTTGCGCCCCTTTTTTGCGCCGGACGGGGCCGAAACAGCTCAGCCGGATGGGGCTGAAGCCGGTGAACCCCAGCAGCACGAACCGCTTATAGCGCCGGCCCAGGGGGTCAAGGCAAAACAGCCACAGCACAAGGGGCGGCCTGTTCATCGTCACCAGCAGATCCGCCGAGCGCCCGGCCAGAAGCCGGTCCCGAAGCGGGCCTTCCTCATGATCGCGGAAGGCATGGCCGGGTAAAGGAATGCGCTCCCAGAACCCTTTCAGCCGCGCAGGCTCCGCCCCCCACCACAGGGGGAAGGCCAGCACCAGATGATCGCATGCATGAAGCGCCGCGAAGGCTGCGGCACGGTCGGGTTCCCATTCGGGGATGCGGTCATGGCCATGGGGCAGATCGGTGCAGAAATCCATATCGCGGATCGCCAGCCGGGTGATCTGCGCCCCGGCCGGAAGCGCCTGCTGGCAAAGGTCCGCCAGATGCGCCGACAGCCGGTCACGATCCGGGTGGCCGTCGATCGGCAGCCCCTTCATCGGTCAGTCCGCGAAGGGATCGGTGACCAGAATCGTATCGTCACGCTCGGGGCTGGTGGAAAGCAGTGCAACCGGGCACTGGATCAGCTCCTCGACCCTGCGGACATATTTGATCGCCTCGGCGGGCAGATCGGCCCAGCTTCGCGCGCCCGCGGTGGATTCCTTCCAGCCCGGCATTTCTTCGTAGATAGGCTTGACGCGGGCCTGCAAGGCGGCAGCGGTCGGCAGATAGTCATAGGTCACGCCGTCGATCTCATAGCCGGTGCAGATCTTCAGCGTCTCGAACCCGTCCAGAACGTCCAGCTTGGTCAGCGCAATGCCGTTC
>JAUNTV010000294.1 GCA_030538515.1 Paracoccus sp. (in: a-proteobacteria) | reverse complement strand
AAAAACTTTCGTTCCGCCCCTTGCCGCCGCGTCAATGCGCGGCACTGTGGGAAAAGAGATTCAGCACCACGACCCCGGCCACGATCAGCCCGATGCCGATCACGCCCGCCGCATCGATGGGCTGGCCGAAGACGAAGCGCCCGATCAGCGCCACGCAGGCAACCCCAAGCCCGGACCAGATCGCATAGGCCACGCCAAGCGGAATGACGCGCAGCACATGCGACAGCAGATAGAAGGACAGCGCATAGCCCGCCGCCATCAGCAGCGTCGGCGCAAGGCGTGTGAACTGCCCGGATCGCTGCAACATGCTGGTGGCGAAAATCTCAAGGGCGATGGCACCGGCAAGGATGCCATAGGTCGTAAAAGCGGGCATGATCTGCTCCTGATATTGATGATGGGCGGGGTTTATGATCGGCCTGACGGCCTGTCACGCTCACGTTTCTGTGAAAGGGCGGGCTTGAACCGGGCGGCTGGCTGCCGTATCGCGAAAGCCTGCATCACGGGACTGCTTGCCATGAAATTCCTCGATCTCGCCAAGGTCTATATCCGCTCCGGCTCCGGGGGCGCGGGCGCGGTCAGCTTCCGGCGCGAGAAATTCATCGAATATGGTGGCCCCGATGGCGGCGACGGCGGGCGCGGCGGCGATGTGATCGCCGAGGCGGTCGAGGGGCTGAACACGCTGATCGATTTCCGCTATCAGCAGCATTTCTTCGCGAAGAACGGCCAGCATGGCATGGGCCGGCAGCGCACCGGCGCGGGCGGGGACGATATCATCCTGCGCGTGCCGGTGGGCACCGAGATACTGGACGAGGACGAGGAAACCGTCATCGCCGATCTGACCGAGGCAGGCCAGCGCGTGACACTGGCCCGGGGCGGCAATGGCGGCTTCGGGAACCTGCATTTCAAAAGCTCGACCAATCGCGCGCCGCGCAACGCCAACCCCGGCCTGCCGGGGGTCGAGCGCACGATCTGGCTGCGCCTGAAGCTGATCGCCGATGCCGGTCTGGTGGGCCTGCCCAATGCGGGGAAATCCACTTTCCTGGCCGCGACCAGCAATGCGCGCCCCAAGATCGCGGATTACCCCTTCACCACGCTGCATCCAAATCTGGGCGTGGTGGGGATCGACGGGCGCGAATTCGTCATGGCCGATATTCCCGGCCTGATCGAAGGCGCATCGGAAGGGCGCGGGATCGGGGATCGCTTTCTGGGCCATATCGAACGCTGCGCCGTGCTGCTTCATCTGATCGACGCGACATCCGAAGACGTCGTGGCGGACGCGGAAACCGTGCTGGGCGAACTGGCCGCCTATTCGCCTGTTCTGATGAAAAAGCCGCGCGTCACCGCGCTGAACAAGATCGACGCGATTGACGCCGAAACTCTGGCCGAACGCCGCGCGGCGCTGGAGGCGGCGCTGGCGCAGCCGGTGATGATCATGTCGGGCGTCACGCGCGCGGGCCTGCCCGAAGTGCTGCGCGCCCTGTGGCGCGAGGTGGCACCGACGCGCGGACCCGTGGTCGAGGATGACCAGCCGTGGCGCCCCTGAGCCCCGATATCGCCGCCGCGCGCCGGCTGGTGGTCAAGATCGGCTCGGCCCTGCTGGTCGGGCCGGACGGGCTTCGCGCCGACTGGCTGCGCGGGCTTTGCGATGATGTCGCGCTCTGGCGCGGGCGGGGGGCAGATGTGGTGCTGGTCTCATCGGGGGCCATCGCGCTTGGCCGGCGCGTGCTTGGCCTGCCATCCGGCGCGCTGGCGCTGGAACAGGCGCAGGCGGCGGCGGCGGTCGGCCAGATCCGCCTTGCCCGCGCCTATGAGGAAGCGCTCGCCCCCCATGGCGTGACCACCGCGCAGGTGCTGGTGACGCTGGATGACACGACTGACCGGCGGCGCTATCTGAACAGCCGGGCCACGATGCAGGCGCTGCTGGGTTACGGCACCGTGCCCATCGTGAATGAAAACGATACCGTCGCCACCGATGAGATGCGCTACGGCGATAACGACCGCCTTGCCGCGCAGATCGCGGTGACGGCGGGGGCGGATCAATTGCTGCTTCTGTCGGATGTCGACGGGCTTTACACCGCCAATCCCAAGATCGATGCGGGCGCGCGCCATCTGCCGCTGATCGAGCGCATCACCCCCGAGATCGAGGCCATGGGCGGCGATCCGGTCTCGGGCCTGTCCAAAGGCGGCATGAAGACCAAGCTGATGGCGGCGCGCACGGCGGTCTCGGGCGGCTGCGCGATGGTGATCGCGGAAGGCTCGGTGATGCGGCCGATCTCGGCGGTGGCGGGCGGCGCGCGCGTGACCTGGTTCCTGCCCGATGGCGACCCGCAACTGGCGCGCAAACGCTGGATCGCGGCGATGAAGCCGAAGGGCGAGATCACCGTGGATGCCGGTGCCGCGCGCGCATTGCAGGGGGGCAAATCGCTGCTGCCCGCCGGGGTCATCGGTATCACCGGCAGTTTCGGGCGGGGCGAGCCGGTGGCGATCCTTGGCCCCTCGGGCGAGACGCTGGCGCGCGGGCTGGTGCGCTATACCGCCCCCGAGGCCCGCGCCATCGCCGGGCACCGCAGCGAGGAAATCGCCGAGATCCTTGGCTTCGCGGGCCGCGCCGCCCTGGTGCATCGCGACGATATGGTGGTCTAGGGGGCGCGCGCGGCCGTTTCTCATGCGGTGATCGTTGAAAATGGCCGCAGGAAAGCCGCCTGCCTGCAAGGCTGACGATCCGCATTCATCCTGTGTGCAGGCTGACCTCTGGCACGGTTGCATGGCTTATCATCGCCCCCGCATTGATTGCCGAATAAATGGGCCTGGGCGGTCGCGCCTCATGTTGGATATCGCGCATAACCCATTCTTTTTCCTCAAGCAAATTCAGGGATTGCGACAGGGCGCGATCGGTGATCCCCGGCAGGAATCCCCTGATCTCGCTGAAATGACGGGGCTGTCGCAGGCTGGTCAGGACGGGCAATGTCCATGTGCGCCGAAGCAGCGCAAGATCGTCCCGGTCCGGCAGGGTCTGGAGCCGCCCGGCCATCGCCGCAACCTGCGCCCCGGATGCGGTCAGGCGGAACTCTGGCCGCAGCGGATGGCCATGGCCCGGATTTCTTTCGACCAATCCGCTTTGGATCATATGCTGCATGCTTTGCGCGAATGCTGATCGGCTTGCCCCGGTTGCTTTCAGCAAGGCTGCCTGACGTCCCGGAACCCCTTCATGGAAGCTGGCGAGGATCGGCAGAACCCAGGCGCGCGATGTCATGTTGACAAGAAAATTTATGTCCATAAAGTATAGTTACTATATTTTCAGCCTAGGGGGAAGTCCATGGCCAGCATAGTGTTGAAGCCGACGATCACCATCGCGATGTCCGTCAGGGATCGTCACGAAAGCGCCAGCTGGTATGAGGAAAGGCTGGGTTTCAAGCTGATCTACCACGCAGATGAGGCTGGATGGTCGGAAATGGCGACCGTAACCGAAGGCGTGACGATCGGTTTTGCCGAAGCGACCGAACCCAGTCCGGGCAATTGTGTCCCGGTTTTCGGGGTGGGGGACCTTGACGCGGCGCGGGCCATGCTGGAACGGGAAAACGTGCCTTTTGACGGCCCGACCGAGGTTATTGAAGGTATGGTCAAGACGGCAACGTTCTATGACCCTGACGGAAATGCGCTGATGCTTGCCGAGGATTTGACCGGCGCGTCCTGATCGCCTC
>JAUNTV010000293.1 GCA_030538515.1 Paracoccus sp. (in: a-proteobacteria) | reverse complement strand
CGCCAATATCACCTTCCTGATCGCGCTTCTGGCCTGCGTGGCGGTCTGGGTGCTGATCTGGCACACAAGGCTTGGCTATGAGATCCGCGCCTTCGGAAAATCTGAATCGGCGGCGCGTTATGCCGGGATCTCGCCGGTCAGGATCACGGTGATCGCCATGCTGATTTCCGGTGGACTGGCCGGGATGATGGCCACCAATAATGTCATGGGCGAGGCCGAGCGGCTGATCCTGAACAATGTCGAGGGCGCGGGTTTCATCGGCATCGCCGTGGCGCTGATGGGGCGCAATCACCCGCTCGGCGTGCTGCTGGCCGCGCTTCTGTTCGGCTTTCTCTATCAGGGCGGGGGAGAGCTGGCGATGTGGACCTCGATCCCGCGAGAGCTTATCACCGTCATTCAGGCGCTTGTGATCCTGTTTACGGGGGCGCTGGATAATATGGTGCGGATGATGATCGCCCCCCTGTTCCGGGTGCGGGCATGAAGGGGCGCGGGTGATGGCGTGGCTGACCTTGCGCGGGCGCGCCAGTGCGCTGCATCCGCCGGTGCGGCGGCGGCTGGCCTGTGCCCCGGTCCGCCCCGCCCGTAACGCGGTGCGGTGCCGGATCACGGCGGTTGGGGGCGGGTTCCTTGCCCTTGCGACATTCTGCATGACGATGGGGCGGCACTGATGGACTTCGGCATCATGATCCAGATCCTCGACAGTGCGATCAGGCTGACGACGCCCCTGCTTCTGGCCTGCCTTGCCGGGCTTTATTCGGAACGTGCGGGTGTGTTCGACATCGGGCTGGAAGGCAAGATGCTGATGGCGGCCTTTTCTGCTGCGGCAGTGGCGGCGCTGACGGGATCGGTCTGGCTGGGGCTGGCGGCTGGCATTGCCGGATCGCTGCTTCTGTCGCTGATCCACGGGCTGACCGCGATCAGCTTCCGGGGCAATCAGCTTATATCGGGCGTGGCGATCAATTTCCTTGCTGCCGGGATGACGATGCTGCTGGGGCAGAAGATTTTCGGCCTTGGCGGGCGCACGCCAAGCCTGAGCGGAGGGGCACGTTTTTCGGGGGTCGATCTGCCCTTCGCGGATGCGCTGCGCGATGTGCCGGTGATCGGTCCGATCTATTCGGGCGTGATCTCGGGGCATACGATCCTTGTCTATGTGGCGTTTCTGTGCGTGCCGCTGACATGGTGGGTGCTTTACCGGACGCGCTTCGGGCTGCGCCTGCGCGCGGTGGGCGAAAACCCGGCCTCGGTCGATACGGCGGGCGTCTCGGTCGCGCGGCTGCGCTTCACGGCCATCGCCATATGCGGGGTGCTGTGCGGGCTTGCGGGCGCCTATCTGGCGACGGGGCTTTCGGCGGGTTTCGTGAAGGACATGACTGCCGGGCGTGGCTTTATCGCGCTTGCCGCGCTGATTTTCGCGAAATGGCTGCCCTGGCGGGCACTGTTTGCGACCTTTCTGTTCGGCTTGCTGGAAGCCATCGCCAACCGCTTCCCCAATCTCGATCTCGGGGTGATCACCATCCCGTCCATGTTCATGAACGCGCTTCCCTATATCCTGACGGTCATCATCCTTGCCGGATTCGTGGGCCGCGCCATCCCGCCGCGCGCGGGCGGAGAACCCTATGTCAAAGAGCGTTGAACTCGCCACCCGTATCCGTGCCAGCGCCGGGGATGCCGCGCCGGAATATGGGCTGATCCTTGGTTCCGGCCTTGGGCATCTGGCGGGCGCGATCGAGGAAGGGATCAGCTTTCCCTACAGCGATCTGCCGGGCTTTCCCCATGCCGGCGTTTCGGGCCATGTGCCCCGGCTGGTGATCGGGGATCTGGAAGGCACGCGCGTCGCCATTTTCGGCGGGCGGGCGCATTATTACGAATCCGGCCGCGCCGATGCCATGCGCCTGCCGCTGGAGGTTCTGGCCGCATTGGGCACCGAAAAGCTGATCCTCACCAATGCTGCGGGCGCGGTGAACGAGGCGCTTGCCCCCGGCGGGCTGATGCTGCTGTCCGATCACATCGCCTTCGCCGGTGCCAACCCGCTGATCGGCGAGCCGACCGATGCGCGTTTCGTGCCCATGACCGATGCCCATGACCCCGCCATGCGCGAGCGCCTGAAAGCCGCCGCGCGCGCCGAGGGCGTGGACCTGCCCGAAGGTGTCTATGGCTGGTTTTCCGGCCCCAGTTTCGAAACCCCCGCCGAAATCCGCGCCGCGCGTATCCTGGGGATGGATGCGGTGGGCATGTCCACCGTGCCCGAGATCATCCTTGGCCGCTTCCTTGGGCTCAGCTGTGCCGCGATCTCGGTGATTACCAATATGGGGGCGGGGATGTCGGACGAATCGATCAGCCATGAACACACGAAACAGATGGCGCCAAAGGGGGCGGCCAAGCTGGAACGCGTGCTCAGGCGCTTCCTGCGCGGCTGATGGCGGCAGCCGGCCCGGATGCGACGCAATGTCGCGCCCGCGCGGGGATCGGGGGCGGATGACGGGGCGAAAACGCAACACATGCGGTCATTTGCCTGAAATGGAAGGCGTTCCCCCGCTGGACTGGCGGGAAATTGATCGGTAGAGATGCCAATGCCGAGGCTGCGATTCAAGCGGCCCGAAAGATCATAGCCGGTCCGCGGTGGCGGGCCTGAACCGGAGAAAAGCCGTGACCCACGCTGAAGAACACGAAGGCACGCGGAGGGACTTCCTCTATTACGCCACCGCCGGGGCAGGGGCAGTCGCGACCGGCGCTGCCGGCTGGACCCTGATCAACCAGATGAACCCCTCGGCCGATGTGCAGGCGCTGTCCTCTATCATGGTCGATGTCAGCGGTATCGAGCCGGGCACCCAGCTTACCGTGAAATGGCTGGGCAAGCCCGTGTTCATCCGCCGCCGCACCGAGGCCGAGATCGAGGCCGGTCGCGCCGTCGAACTGGGCGATCTGATCGACAAGGGTGCCGAGAACGAGAACAAGCCCGGCGAAAGCGCGCTTGACCAGAACCGCACGCTGGACGAGGCGGGCGAATGGCTGGTCATGATCGGCGTGTGCACGCATCTGGGCTGCGTGCCCATCGGTGACGGTGCCGGGGATTTCGGCGGCTGGTTCTGCCCCTGCCACGGGTCGCATTACGATACCGCCGGGCGCATCCGCCGTGGTCCCGCGCCGCGTAACCTTGAAATTCCCGTCGCGTCCTTCGTCGACGATTCGACGCTGCAACTGGGCTGAGGAGGCGCGCATGTCAGGTATTCCGCACGATCATTACGAACCCAGGACCGGCTTCGAACGCTGGCTGCACCGCCGCCTTCCGGTCATGGACATCGTTTACGATGCGCTCATGATCCCCACCCCGAAGAACCTGAACTGGTGGTGGATCTGGGGCATCGTTCTGGCCTTCTGCCTTGTTTTGCAGATCGTCACCGGCATCGTTCTGGCGATGCATTACACGCCCCATGTCGATCTGGCCTTCGCCAGCGTCGAACATATCATGCGCAATGTGAACGGCGGCTATATGCTGCGTTACCTGCATGCGAATGGCGCGTCGCTGTTCTTCCTGGCGGTCTATATCCATATCTTCCGGGGCCTTTTCTACGGCAGCTACAAGGCACCGCGCGAAGTGACCTGGATCATCGGGATGCTGATCTATCTGTGCATGATGGGCACGGCTTTCATGGGCTATGTGCTGCCCTGGGGGCAGATGTCCTTCTGGGGCGCGACCGTGA
>JAUNTV010000292.1:1195-3707 GCA_030538515.1 Paracoccus sp. (in: a-proteobacteria) | reverse complement strand
TGATGGTGATATGGGCCTGCATGGCCTCCAATATCTGGTCGCCGACGCGGTAAACCGGATCAAGCGCGTTCATGGCCGCCTGACTGATCCATGCGATGTCCTTCCAGCGGACGCGGCGCATGGCCTCGCCCTTCAGAGGCACCAGATCGCGACCGCCGTAAAGTATCTGGCCGCGCGGAATATCGGCATTGCCGGGCAACAGTTTCAGCATGGCCTTGGCCGCCGTGGTCTTGCCACAGCCGGATTCGCCCACCAGCCCCAGCGCCTCGCCCGGATTGATGCGGAAATCCACCCCGTCCACCGCGCGCACGGCCCCCGCCCCGGTGCGATAGTGAATCGCCAGATCGCGGACATCCAGCAAGGCATCGGTCGTCATTGGCGCGCCCTCAGTCGTGGGTTGGCGACCACTTCAAGCGACCGCGAGATGAAAAACACCGACAGCACCGTGGTCATGATGAACAGCCCCGGCGGCAGGTTCCACCACCATGCCGTGCGCCACGCGCCCGAGGTGCGCGCGTCATGCAGGATACCCCCCCACGAGATCGACTGCGGCGGGCCAAGGCCGAGGAAGGACAACGTGGCCTCGGCGATGATGGCCACGCCCACGGTGATCGCCAGTTCCAGAAACACCAGCGGCATCACATTGGGGAAGATATGCAGATACATGATGCGCAGATGCGACGCCCCCGCAACCCGTGCCGCCTTGACGAAGGGCCTTTCGCGCAAGGACAGCACCTGCGAGCGGATCAGCCGCGCGACCGTGCGCCATGACAAAAGCGACACCGCCAGAATGACGATCAGCAGGCTGGGGCGGAACAGCAGCACAAGGATAAGGGCGAATGGCTCGAACGGGATACCATACATGACATCGACGGCGCGCATCATCACGGTTTCCACCTTGCCGCGGAAATAGCCGGCGATCAGCCCGATATTCGTGCCGATCAGCACGACAAGCGCCGCACCCAGAAACCCCACCAGCAGCGCGATCCGCGCGCCGTAGACGTTCTGGCTGAACAGATCGCGGCCCAGATGATCGGTGCCGAAAAGATGCTGACGCGAGGGCGGTAGAAGGCGGCTGACGAAACGGTCAGAGCCAAGGGCCATCCATGTGCCGCCCTCGATCAGCAGCGCGCGCAGATGGCGTTCGGATTCGGCGGGCACCAGCACCCAGGCATCGCCCTGCCGCTCCATGATGATGCCGTTGCGCCCGACCGCGACCGCGCGCCCGTCATCGCCGATCCAGCCCGCCCGCAGCGCGCGGGTGTCGGGGGCGGCGTCGGTGATCCAGCGGTCGCCGGGCGCGTCACGGCGCAGAAGCGTGCCACGTTCGCCCACCGCCAGCGCCGCGCCGGATGCGTCGATATGCAGCCCGTTCAGATCGCGGCTGGACCCCAGACGTTCCAGCACCGCCGCGCCGGTGGCCGGGTCATAGCGGATGGCCATGCCGCGATCGCCCACGATCAGCCCGGTGCCGTCACTGTCGCGCGCGACGCCACGCAGGGTCAGCCCGCGCCCCACCGGGCTTTCGATTTCGGTCAGGCTGCCGGCCTGCGCATCAAGCAGCCAGATCACTTCCCCCGCGCCCACGATCAGCGCGCGGTCGGCGTCGATCCATGCGGCGGCAAGCAGGCTGGCGGGCGCGGGCGCGGGCAGGGTTTGCCAGTCCTGCCCGTCGCCCAGAAGCACCGTGCCGCCATCGCCCAGGATCAGCCAGCGCCCGGCACCGCTGGCGGCCACGGCGTTCAGGTCGGCATGACCCGCGGGCTCGCTGCGTTCCCATTCGCCGGCCTCGCGCGTCCAGACCGCGCCCTCGCGCCCGACGATGATCGCGCGCGCCCCGTCAAACCCCGCCCCGTTCAGCGCCACTTGCCCGAGGCTCGGCGCAAGCCGCCAGCCGTCATCCCCCCGTATCAGGATCGAGCCATCCTCGGATTCATTGATCTGCAAGGGTGGATGGGTGGCGATCAGTGGCGCGAAAACCGCCATCGAGATGATCAGCGACAGCATCACCAGCCCGGCAACCGCCATACGGTCGGCCAGCATCAGTTTCAGCGGGGCCAGTGCCGCGCGCAGAACGGGGGGCAGGGTCATTGGAAACTCACCCTCGGGTCAAGCATGGAATAAAGCGCGTCCACCAGCAGATTCAGCGTGATGACGAAAGCGGCCATGATCAGGAAAGACGCCTGCGCCAGCGGAAAATCCGAGGTGCGCACCGCGTTCAGGATCTCGCGCCCGAGGCCCGGCCATGAAAATACCACCTCGACCACGACCTGTCCCCCCGCCGCCAGCCCGATCGTCACCGCCATCTGCGTGACTACGGGCAGCAGCGCGTTGCGCGCGGCGTGTTTATACAGGATGGCACGTTCGGGCAGGCCCTTGGCGCGGGCCATTTCGATGAAATCCTCGCCGTGAACCTCAAGCATGGTGTTGCGCATGATCAGCAGGGGCGAGCCAAGATAGTAAAGCGCCACCACCGTCACCGGCAGCACCGCATGCCACAGGAAATCAAGGG